>NZ_JARAWX010000075.1:0-778 GCF_033793585.1 Streptomyces sp. MI02-7b
CGGTGCGCTGGAAGAAGCGGTGGTAGCGGGCGATCTTGTCCGCCAGTACAGCTGCTGGTTCGGTGTGGTTGTCGACCTCCACGAACAGCACGGGCATCTGGTCCTGTGGTGCCGTCAGCACCGCGTCGGCCCGCAGGCTGCCCCTGCCGGGTGCTGTGAAGGTTCCGGTGACCGGGAGGATCACTTCGGTCGTCCAGCCGCGCAGGGTGCCCAGTCCGCGCGGCCGGGCGGATACCAGCCGTGGTTCCGGCTGGAGTGGCGGGTCGGGCTCGGTGCCGGTGCCAGGACCCGCGCTTGGGGGTGTGGGGGCGGCCCCGGTGCCGGCTACGGGCCCGGCTTCGCCGGCGAGACGGGGGTGGCGGCGGGGGACGGGGTGGGTGGGCTGCGGTGGTGACTGGCGGAACGCGTCGATGGTGTCGGTCACTTTCAGCGCGTGCGCGGCGCCGGCTTTCGCAGCTTCCCGGGCGGTACCGCCCATCTCCCTGGGATATCGGCCGAGTTCGCCGGCGGCGGCCGCCAGCCCGGCCGTGGTCAAGTTCCACACGTGCTCGGCCACCGGCTTGCCCGACCGGCCGGGCCGGTTGGCCGACCCCACCGTCTCCACCAGCCCGGCCGCCTTCAGGTCCTTGCACGCGTTGCGGACCGTCTGCACATCCGCCGTTCCCGGCAGCACCAGCTGTCGCAGCTGTCCGGCCGTTGCGACCTTCACCACCCCCAGCGCCAACAGCACCAGGCCCCGCACCCGGGCCGTCGACCCGTACGGCCACCGCCTGCTCCC
>NZ_JARAWX010000015.1:0-211863 GCF_033793585.1 Streptomyces sp. MI02-7b
GATGTGGGCCGGGTGCAGCGGCAGGCGCCCCGGCCCACCACCCACCGGGCCGGCGGGGCCCGGTGCGCACCGGGCCCCGCCCCCCGGGGGGCGCACCGGGCGGAACCGGCGGGGTCAGCCCTTCACGGCGCCCGCCATGATGCCCCCGACGATCTGCTTGCCGAAGATCACGAACACCAGGAGCAGCGGCAGCGTGCTGATCAGCGCGCCGGCCATGACGATGCTCTGGTCGGGCGTGTAGGAGGCGCTGAGCTGGCCGAGGGCCACCTGGATGGTGGGGTTTTGCTGGTTCAGCGCGAGGAAGGGCCAAAAGAAGTCGTTCCACGCCTGCACGAAGGTCAGCATGCCCAGCACCATCATCGCGGGCCTGGCCACCGGCAGCACCACGCTGCGCACGATGCGCAGGTTGTTCGCACCGTCGACCTTGGCGGCCTCGACGAGTTCGTAGGGCAGCGCCTCGATGAGGTACTGGCGCATGAAGAACACACCGAAGGCACCGACCAGGGTCGGGAAGATCACCGACTCCAGCTTCCCGCCCCAGCCGATGTCCGACATCATCATGAACAGCGGCACCACGCTGAGCTGCGGCGGGATCGTCAACGTCGCGATCACCGCGGTCATCAGGACACCGCGCCCGCGAAAACGCATCTTGGCGAACGCGTAACCGGCCAGCGTGCAGAAGAACAGCGTGGCAGCCGTGATGCAGCCGGACACCACGATGCTGTTGACGATCGCCTTGCCCAGGTTCGCCTGCTCCCAGGCCGCCTGCAGGTTGCTCCACAGCCGGCCGCCCGGCAGCAGCGGCGGCGGGGTGTCCAGCACTCGCTGCTGGTCGTGCGAGGCCGCCACCAGCGTCCAGTAGAGGGGGAAGATCGAGCCCAGGCCGACAACGACGAGCGCGGCGTAGGTCAACGGGCCGGCCTTGAGCTGCTGGCCCGCGCCGAGCCGCAGCCGGCTGCGGCCCCTGCCCTGCGGCGAGTCGGCAGGAAGGAGATCGGTTGCGGTGCTGAGGGGACTGGTCGTGGTCATCGAATTCCGCTCCCGTCAGGCCGCGCGTCCGCGCACGAACCGGCCGACGATCCAGTTGATCAGAGCAATGAGCAGCAGCAGGACGAGCATCGCCCAGGCCACGGCCGCGGCCGGACCCAAGTGCCCCAGCTTCCAGCCGTAATTGAACAAGTAGATGCTGAGGGTCTCGTACTGGTGCTCGTTGCCGCCGATGGACCCGAGCGTGCCGCCCTGCAGCAGCAACGGCTCACCGAACAACTGCATCGAACCGATCGTGGAGATCACGATCGTGAACAGGATCGTCGGGCGCAGCGAGGGAATGGTCACCTTGCGGAACTGCTGCCACCGCGAGGCACCGTCGATCGAGGCCGCCTCGAACAGATCGGCCGGCACCGCCTGCATCGCCGCGAGATAGATCAGCGTGTTGTAGCCGGTCCACCGCCAGATCACGATCACCGAAATGGCGATCTTCGAGGTCCACTCGCCGTTGCCCCAGTCGGTGTTGCCGAACCCGACGAAGTGCAGCACCCAGTTCAGCAGACCCCCGTCGGCCCGGAAGACCAGCGCGAACACCAGCGCCGCGGTCGCCACCGACGTGGCGTACGGGGTCAGGATCACCGTTCGCCACACCGTGCTGGCCCGCAGCTTGTAGTTGAGCAGGTGCGCCAGGCCCAGGGCGACCAGCAACTGCGGGACGGTGGAGATCACACCGATCACGAAGGTGTTGGCGACCGCCGTCCAGAACTCGGAGTCCTGGAGGATCTTGGTGAAGTTGTCGAAGCCCACCCACTGGGACTGGCTCAGACTCGTCATCTCCACCCGGTGCAGGGCGATCCACCCGGTGTACAGCAGGGGGTAGAGCCCGAAGGCACCGAAGATCAGGAAGAACGGCGCGATGTACGCGTACGGCGAGGCCGCGTCGTCGAAACGCCACAGCCGGCTGCGCCATGCCTGCCGGCTGCCCGACACGGCGCCGGAGCCGGGTCCGGGGTTGCCGGGCGGCGGGCTGTAGGCATCCGGGGTGGGGGTCGTTGTTGCCACGGAGGAGGTCCTTGTCTGGGGTTCGACCGGGTGGGTACGGGACCGGCGTCGCATCCTCGCGCCGGGCGCCGTCGCCGGCCCGGGCGACCCCGGGCCGGCGCGACGGACCCCGCCACAGCAGGCCCCCGCCGCCCCGGCCCCGAACGGGTGCCCGGACCGGTGCGGGCGGCCGTCACCGCCGCCCGCACCGAAGGTAGGTCAGCCGATCGCCTTGTCGATCGTGTCGGTCGCGGCCTTCCACGCGTCGTCGGGCTTGGTGCCCCGCTGCTCCATGTTGTTGATCTGCGTGGAGATCGTGTCCTTGATCACGCCGTCCTTCGGGCCGAGCACCGCCTCGGGGATCGACTTGGCCTCCTCGGCGTAGATCTGCCCGATCGGCGCGTCACTGAAGTACGGCAGCGTCGCGTTCTTCACGTCCGGGAGCTCGTAGGCCTTCTGGTTCGACGGGAAGATACCGGCCGCCTTGAACACCGCCGCCTGCTGCTCCGGCGCCGTCAGCCACTTGACGAGGTCGGTGGCCTCCTTGACGTGCTTGCCGCCCTTGGGAACCGCCAGGAACGACCCGCCCCAGTTCGCCGCGGTGCTGCCCGGCGCACGGGAGATGTCCCACTTGCCCTTGTAGGCGTCACCGGAGTTGTTCGAGATCTGGTTGGCCATCCACGCCGGGCACGCCACCGTCGCCACCGAACCCTTGCGCAGCGCCGCCGTCCAGGCATCGGTGAACTGAGGCAGGCCCTGGCTCAGCTTCTTCTGCGCGGCCTCGGCGGCCAGGTTCCAGCCCTGCTGCACGGCCGCGCTGTCCTTGTAGACCGCGTTGCCGTCCGCGTCGTAGTACTGCTTGGCGTCCGAGCTGACCACCGCGTTGTACATCGCGCTCGCGGAGTCCATGAAGAACGTCCCCGCCGGGGCCTTCGCCTTGTACTGCTCACCGAGCTTGAGGTAGTCCTCCCAGCCACCCGCGACCGCCTTCGCCACGGCCTCGCGGTCCGAGGGCAGACCCGCCTGGGCGAACAGGTCCTTGCGGTAGCACAGCGACATCGGACCGATGTCGGTACCCGCACCGATGACCGCGCCGTCCTTCGTCGTGGCCTGCTTCTCCTTCCACGACACCCAGTCGTTCACATCGATCGACTTGCTCAGATCGGCGAACTTGTCCGCCTGGGTGTCCACGACCTCCTTGATCCGGCCGACCTCGACACCCGTGACGTCCCCCAGACCGCTGCCCGTGTTCAGCTGCTGCAGAAGCTTCGGGTAGTAGTCCTGCTCGTTGGCCGTGACTTCTTCCTTCACCGTGATGTTCGGGTGAAGCTTGTGGTACTGGTCGAACAGGCCGGCCTCCTTGTAGCCGAACTGCCCGAAGTCAGCCACGGTGAGAGTGATCCCGCCGCCGGAGCCGGCAGCATCCGAGCCACCGTCGTCGCTACTGCTGCTGCATCCCGTCAGCACGAGCGCCGAGGCCGCCAGGACCGACCCGGTCACCACCGCCACACTGCGGCCGCGACCGCAGCCGGTGCCAGTTATGCGCATTTCCACTACTCCTTGTTCCAGTGGGGGAACGGACCTCAGGAAACGGACCGCCAGCGCTCGACAGCCCGCACCCCTCCCCCCACCGCCGCACAGCACCCGCACCCCACACGAAAATCCGTGCAAAAGCTCAGGTCACACCACGTGCGATCCGCAATCGGAGGAAAGGCCTTCGGTTCTACGGAGCCGCGCGGGGCGCCCCCGGCAAACCGTGGGACCGCTCCCATGCGGCATGCCGGAAGACTCGTTGCTCACCCGCCCCGATGTCAAGACTTGAAGACGACGTCGTTGCGTAAGCGTGTCCAACACGTCACGGCCACGTGTTGCGCCACCACCGCGTGATGCACAATCCTCGCAGGTCACGACGGACGCGCCACAGCGGCAGGCCGCCACCGGACCCCCGGGAACACCCCTACCCGATTCCCGGGCCACAATGAAGCAGCCCACGCGCACCGCCGGAAGGTGAAAGATGACCCCCGCCCCGCAGCCACCCGGGCCCACCACCCGCACCAGACGCCCGACCCTGGACGCGGTCGCCGCCCGGGCCGGCGTCGGACGCGGCACCGTCTCCCGCGTCATCAACGGCTCGTCCCACGTCAGTCCCCAGGCCCGCGCCGCCGTCGAACGCGCCATCGCCGAACTCGCCTACGTCCCCAACCGCGCCGCCCGCTCCCTGGTCACCCGCCGCACCGACTCCATCGCCCTGGTCATCCCCGAATCCGAAACCCGGCTGTTCTCCGAGCCCTATTTCTCCGCCATCATCCGCGGTGTCAGCGCCGGCCTCACCGACGCCGACATGCAACTCCTCCTCGTCCTCGCCCGCGACGAGCACGAACGCAACCGCCTCGCGAGCTACCTCACCGCACAACGCGTCGACGGGGCCCTCATGGTCGCCGTCCACCGCGACGACACCCTCCCCGACCTCCTCACCGAACGCGGCATCCCCACCGTCCTCGCCGGACGCCGCACCCCCGACGAACCCCTCCCCCACGTCCACGCCGACAACGAAGGCGGAGCCCACGCCGCCGTCCAACACCTCATCGACCAAGGCCGCCGCACCATCGCCACCATCACCGGCCCCCTCGACATGGAAGCCGCCCAAGCCCGCCTGACCGGCTACCGCACAGCCCTCCACCACGCCGGCATCACCGTCGACGAACACCTCATCGCCCACGGCGACTTCACCGAACAACGCGGCCAGACCGCCATGCACGAACTACTCAACCGCCGCCCTCACCTCGACGCCGTCTTCGCCGCCTCCGACGTCACCGCCACCGGCGCCATCCTCGCCCTCCGCACCACCGGCCATCACATCCCCCACGACATCGCCATCATCGGCTTCGACGACTCCACCATCGCCCGCCACACCGACCCGCCCCTCACCACCATCCGCCAACCCACCCAACACATGGGCCACACCATGGCCACCCTCCTCCTCCACCACATCAACCAAACCCACACCACCACCCCCAACCACACCACCCCCAACCACCACGTCACCCTCCCCACCCAACTCATCATCCGCCACACCACATAAACCCGCCCAAACCGCCCACCTCGGCAACCCACGCACCACCACCCCGCGCGACACAGGCCTCCGCCCGCCGATGCCGAGTCGCCCCGCCGGCGGGGAATGACGCCGGCATCACGCAGCCACACCCACGACGGAGACCATCACGCTCCGAACACCTCGAACGACCATCGCGGACGGGGCCGAGGACTGGGCAGCAGCAGTTCGACGATGGCGCACTGGATCAGGCGATCCCGTTCGAAGCTGGCGTGCACGTGACGGTCCGCCCAACACCTCCCCGTTGGCGCAAAGGATCGACAGGCTTCTGTCGCCGCCACGGACCTCGCCTCCCGGCGACCGATCCCAGAGCCGTCGAATCGCCCGGGATGCCGCAGCCCGAATCGCTCACGGACAGGGCGGGGCTTCGCCGAAGCAGCAGTACTCGCCGACAGGACTCCCGAGCCCCCCGCCTGGCCGGCCGTCATCCACGACCCCGGATTCACCGCTGTCCGGTGCGCCGCCACCCTCCCTGTCACCATTGCCGGAGGGCGCGGGTGAGTGCAGGAGTGCCCGGCAGGCAGACCCGGCCGCACACTCCCGCGCCCCTCGCAAACGGAACTTGCAGAGCGACGGGGCCTACACACGAATCAGCGGGAACTCGGACGGCCGGGTCTGCCGGTCGTCCTCACCACCAGCCGCGACTGGGGTCCGAACGGGGCGCTGCTGCCCGAGTTGACCTCGCTGTTCCCCGAGACCGAGGTCATCCGCCGCGCTACCTCCTGGACACCGACATGGCCTATGGGACCGGGAGGACGGCCGGGCCGGAATGGTTCGAGGAGGGTCTTCGCGGCCCGGGCGAGGCCGATGACATTGCTCTTGGCCGTCTCCAGGGCCATGTCGTCGATCAGTTGCATCAGCCCGATCTGGTGATCGATAAACAGCACGACCGCGTTCTCTGGCGTGAGGCTGTCACAGGGGCCGGCGTTCGGCGTGTACGGCACGGGACACTCTTCGTGGTCCGTGCGCGGAGACGAACAAGCGACGGCCGACACCTGCGTCACGACGCGTAAGACACCGGAGTCGCCGGAGTCGCACACCGCCTGTGCCGACTTCCTGGAGCGCCTGCGGCGCGCCGGCCTCGGCCTCCGCGACCCAGCGGCGCCGCGGTGTCGAGGTCAACGACACGGGCCTCTCCCTGACGTGCCGAGCATCCGGGCTTCCGCCGTAGCGGGTCGGCGCGGGGACGGATCCGCTGACGCGTCAAAGCCGCTCATCGATGGGCAGCACTACGCAGTTTTTCCAAGTATGCAGTCGGCGTGGTTCCATACATTTTCTTGAAGGTCCGAGTGAAATGACTTGCGTCAGAGAAATGCCATTTTGCTGCAAGTTCGCCGAAGCTGACCGTGGCGCTGGATTCGATTATTTCCCTCTGCGCTTCTTCGGTGCGCCGTCGCCGGACATAACTCATTACGGAGTCGTCACCCGCAGTGAAGCACCGATGCAGCGTCCTCGTCGAGACACCCAAAATCTGTGCGACCATCAGGGGACTCAGATCGCGCTCCTCCAGGTTCTCATCGATCACCTTCTTGGCCGCTATGACGAGAACGTCTCCCCGATCCGTTATCCCCTGTGCGGCATTGGCGGAAATCACTCCTCGCAGAAGCCCTATTGTCGCGTCTGCGACTGCCGCTTTCCCCGACATGGAAATAACTGAAGAGGCGTGATCATTTACCATTTCAAGGTATGCGATCAGAAGCTTGACTTCTGGATTTGACCTGGTCGCCACGAGCGGCCCTCCACTCAACTGCAGAGGACTTACGCGACTTCGCGGTACAGTTACCCAGCGATAAGCGGTTCCGGGGTCGTACCAGAAACGCCAGCGCTTGCGCGAGTCGCGAACACACATCTCCCCGGGATTTATGGTGATCTTGCTGTTCTCGCCCTCGAATTGAACCTGCCCCGACAGGACATAGTGGACGACCACCGGGTCACTCTCATCCCCGTTGCCGGATGTCCCACTCACGGCGCCGGAACGATGTTCCGCATGCACTACGTCGTTAAATCTTTGCCCATGCGCGTCAAATCGGAATCCGCGCCACAGCGACTGTGGTGACAGAGTAAGATTTGTTACGTGATTCAGGATATTGGAACTCCAGGCACGAGCCAGCCTCTGCATTTCCGGAGCGGGCCCAGGCGGAATTCGCGCAGATGCAAGCAGATGTGAGTGGTGCGACACGCCGTATTCACCGGCCTCCCCTTCACCCGTACCCACCTTCGGGAATTCGCTTGGCATGACTTACTCTTTCCGGTTGAACGCTGCACGTTGCCGTATCGTGTGCCCTTTTTGCCGAGTCACCGACAGGGCCCGACTGAATTCGCTTTTCGCCGTTCCGTCATTCTACAGAACCCCAGGAGCACGGGAAGGATTCTGCGGCCATATTGACACTCCTGTCCCATTTTCGTGGCACGGATGTTCCATTGCCTTGTCGCGCAATTCTCTCCGGGCGATATGTCCTATTGTAACGGTTGGTGCAATGGGGTGGATCGGCCCCGATGGCCTTGCTCTGGGCAAGCGTTGAGTGCTCGATACACCGAGGGAGCTCAGCGTGGGTCGTTTCGGATGAGTTGTGGAACCGCTGCAGCCGCTGCCGCCGCAGCGCGAGGGGCCTTCCGGTCCCCGGACAGCAAGCTGTCGGCCGACCGGGAGGCACTGGGCCGCATTGCGCAGACCAGCACCTGAGGGACGCCGGCGTCTGGCATCGGCTGCAGGAGGTCCTGCTGGTCGGGCTGCACGAGGCTTCCCGGCTGGGCTGATCGCGGTGTGTGGCCGACTCCTCCCACGTCAGGGCACCAGAAGGGGATGCTCACAGGCCCCTCGCCAGTCGACCGGGCCGAGCTGGATCGGTGTATTACCTGACGCCGACGAACACCGCACCGCGCTCGTGGTCCTGCTGACCGGCGGCAACCGCAGCGACGTCACTCGGCTGCTGCCCCTGCTCGACGCGGTCTTGCCGGTCCGTGGCCGGGCCAGCCCTGTCGCATGCCGGACTCGATGTGCACCGACCGGCGATACGACCACGACTTCTATCGCTACCAGGTCCGTCGCTCGCGGAATCATGCCCGCGATCGCCCGCCGCGGGGCCGCCACGGCACAGGATGGTCCCACCCGTAGGTGGTCGACTGGACCTTTGCTTGGCTCCACGGCTTCCGAGGCCTTCGCATCCGGTGGGAACACAGAGCTGACATCCACGAAGCGTTCCTCAAGCTCGCTAGTTGCCTCATCACCTCCCGACAGATGGGTCTTCTTCACCTGTCCGAAAGCCGGCCGCTCACCAACAGGCATCCGACAGAATAGGCCTGTGATCCGCAGCGGCCTTGAAGCCGCTCTCGCCCGGGACGACAGCCCCGTCCGGACGAGCCGCCCGCCTCACGCTTCAGGCCGGCGCGGACTTCGAGCTGTCGTCCGAAGGGCATCGGTCCATCTCCACCCGGCGATTCCGGCACTCCTGGGCATTCAGGCACCAGATCTGCTCAAGACCGGTGTCACCCCGCGACCGGGACTGGCCGAAGCCGTTGACACCCTCCGAGCCGCCGGCGTTTACTCTCACACTTCAGGGTCAGCGGGATTCGTGCCGGTTCAACACCCGGAGGCCATCCACACCGGAAACGATGAGAGCAATCCCCACCAGGCCGAGGAAGACACCGAAAACAGTTTGCCCGGCGGAAGAACGATCCACCAGCACGATCATCATCTGGACCACCAACAGGATTCCAGCGACGAGGCCCAGGACGCCCGTCCACCGATTTCTGGGAACAAACCGCCACCAGGGCCCGTCCGCTGAGCGCCCCCAAGGACGCTTGCTCTCGGTCATACCAGCCTCCACAGTGCACGTTTACAAGCGTACGCATATCGTTTCCCGCCTTCGCCTCCTCATGCACCGTCCAACCGGACACAGCGATCACACGAAGACCGCCCAGAGCAGGGCGATGCGGGGGCAAACTTTGGGCGCGTCGGCCCGTTCGCAGCGCCTGGGACGGGACCAGCCGCTGCGTGACGTTGCCTCAGCGAAGTCATCCACGCAAAGGGGCGCCAACGGCTCGTGTTCAGACAGGATGCGATCTGCCGATGGCGTGCCGCTCGGCCTTGCGGGCGGCGCGGCGCCGTTCGGCTGCGGTGGCGGCAGGCTTCTGGGGCCCGCCCACTGCGTGGGTTGCGGCGGCGCGCGAGGAACCTCCGTTTCAGGGGCGGGTCTTAGCGCGACTGTGCCCAGTTGTAGAGGCGGTGCGCGCTGTCACCGAGGCGTGTGGCGTAGAGCGTGGGGGTCTGCCCGCCCGCGAGTTCCTGGTCGGTGGTGGTGATGCCGACGACGGTGCCGGTGCCGGTGCGGGTGTCGAAGTGGGCCAGGTGGGGCCCGCCGCTCGAGCCGGAGGACATGTCGCAGGTCTCACCCCACAGCAGGGGGACCACGGGGCCGGGGTGGCTCGGGCCTGCGCAGTGGATCATGCGGGACCCGACGTATGTGTCACTGGGGACGTTGAGTCCGTAGTTCGGGTACCCGAAGGTGTGGACGAACTCGTCCTGGACGGGCCGGCCGAACCCGATGTGCTGGCTTCCGGTGATGTCTGCGATCGGATTCCCTTCGGCAGTGGGGTTCGCCACGAGGAATCCCGCGTCGTAGCCGGCGGCTGCGACGTCCGACGATTCCGTGGTGTCCGGATCGGCGTTCCAGCGGGATGAGGTGGCCATGGTCCTGACGGTGAAGCCGCCGAGCGGTTTCGTTCCGTTGCGATAGCCGGGCACGAAGTAGAAGTTGTGGTTCCAGGTGTCGTCGGCGGAAGGAGACCCGACGCTTCTCAGGCAGTGCGCCGCCGTGATGACGGTACTGCGATTGGCGCCGGCGACGACCGTCGCGGTGCAGCTCCCGTCGTAGCCGTCGTCGAAGGTGAAGAACAGGCGACCGACGTTCCTGTCCACCGCCCCGCCGTGTGTCCACACGCTCCCGGAGTCCGGCGTGTTCGCGGGAAGCGGCCGCGAGTCGTCCGGCGTGTTGTCGTCCTCGGGCACGGGGGTGATCTCGGGGACCATGGCCCCTGCCAGCTTCATGCGCTCGGGGGTCCAGTACACGCTGATCCGAGCGCGCTCTCGTGCGGTCGTGGCGCCCACGTGGGTGGTGGTGTCCTGTCGGGCAGCGCCGCCAACGGTGGAGGACAGGTTGCGCGGTGCGGCATCGGCAGCCGCGGTCGGCGTAACCAGTGCGACGACGGCTGCCGACACCGCGACGGTCGCGCCGACCGCGTAGCGGAGGTTTCTACGGGTGCTGTACGGGTGACCGCATAGGCGATGAGGAGGTGTACGCATGCGCGGGACGGTAGTCACGCGATGTCAGGTAGCGGTCAGGAAGATGTGCGCAGGCGATGTTTGTACGTCTGGTGAGCCCCGCCGGCCACAGGGTGACGGAGTGCGCGTCCTGCTCTCGGTACATCGCTTCATCCGCGGTGCGCGCTCCGCACGGGCGATCGTCAAGAGTTGTGGGTACGGCCCCCCGGTTCGGACGCGGTGACGCCGGCTAGTGCGACCAGGGCTTTTCACACAGCTGCGGGGCGGAGTGGTCGAGGTACGGCTCGATCGGCCGACCGGCTCGTGGGTCATGAGTGGCGCCACGGAGGCGGAACGTGTGGGCGAGGAGCTCGGGTCCATCGTCGGCATGCGCCCGTGCCCGGTGTGGTGCGGACCGGGCCGGGCGGGATACTGCCACGAAAGATGCTGGGCTCGGCGCGCTGTTGGGCATGAGGATCCCGAGCTGGACGACATCCACGAGCAACGGCCGGAGCATCAGCCATTGCGCTTGGGGCACCACTTCGGCGGCACTCTCCGGGCGCGGCTGTTCGGCAAGCCACAGACTGGCCGTTCCCCACCGAGCATCGAATCATCGGGGCGGCGAACCGCGGTTTCCGTATACGGCTGGAGCAGGTCCGCGTGAGGCAACCAGCCAGATGCTCCAGTCCCGGCCGCCCACCCTGTAAGCCGCCCACCCCGACGAACGGCTCCGGCGCCCTTCAGGTCTCGCGGGCCTTCGAGCCGGCCCGGCCCCGAGGGAAGCCCGTCATGTTCCAGGCCCAGCAAGGACGCCCATTCCTGCATGAGCTTGTTGATCATCTGTGCTGTCTGATCGGGATCAATGATCATCTGCAGGTGATCGCCCTCGATCATGGCGACCGGCCGGTCCCAGAGCGCGGCCTGTCCACGTTCGGCCCTGGGGGCGGACTCTGGGAAACGAGTCGTCGGGGTGAGGGTGGTCAGGCTCGACACCGACAGGCCAACCCCGTCACCGCCGAGTCGCCCCTGGACCGGCTCGTCGACACCAGCCACGAGGTGATGGTGAACGGGCCCGGTTGCCGTCCCAACGAGCACCACAAAGGACTCGACCGACAAGGGCCACCGGAATCCGTCGTCCCGGCTTCCCCTTCCGGCTTTTGGGCGGCACGGGCCGGCTTGTCAGAGGCATCCACTAGCTTGCTGACCATGGGAAACTCAGGCGGATCATTGGCGACCCGGTCCCCAGGGGAACTGCAGCAGCTCATGCGGGAAGCCGGGTTCACGGGCATCGACGGCACGGAGGCGATGGCGGAGGGCTGGCAGGTGATGGACTTCGCCGGCGCCGGACGGCGCAGCCTGTCAACCCTCGTGCAGAGAACGGGGACGCCGGCGGTCATGGTGTCCTTCCTCGACAGCGATGTGGGGTTCATCGAGGCCCTCACACCGGACGGCAACAGCTGGAACGGCCTCCTGAACCGCGACATGGCGAAAGGCTACGAGATACCCCTGGAGCACTTCCCCATCGAACCTGCCGTGGCAGGCGCACTCTCGTGGTCGGCCGCTGCCGGGCTGACGCCCGATGAGGAAGCAGTCCGGCAGACGCTCACCGGATCGGCTCTGTTCGCGGAAGAGCTCTCCTCAGCACTCTGGGTTGCTCTCGGACTGCCCGGCGCTACCTAGCCTCTCAGGCCAGGACCTGGGGAATGGCCTGAACTTACCCTGGGGAATGACGCGATCGTCCGCGGTAGCCCGACGCGGGCACCCGGCCCGAGCGCAGGAGAGGGCAATGTCGGCAGAAACGCGGTACAGCTAGGAACCTTCGCGGTAAATCCCAGCGCAGCCCGCCCGAGGAGCGTAAGCTGAGTGCACCGACGCGGGGTGGAGCAGCTCGGTAGCTCGCTGGGCTCATAACCCAGAGGTCGCGTGGTTCAAATCCCGCCCCCGCTACCAAGATCCGGCCCCGGCCCGACGGCACGTCGAGCAGGGGCCGGAGTCGTGTGCAGGCCGCTTGAGCCGACGCAGGCTCCGAGGACGGGGTTCCTCGCCTCGTCAGCGCCAGGATCACGGAGAGCCTGCCAGAGGCGGAGTAAAGGCGTCGACAAGGACCCGTACCTGCAGCAGGGTTCCGTCGGTGGTGGCACCTGGCACCTTCGCCATGGCCCGAACCACAAGTGCCTGAGCTCACGCAGGCCCCCCGCGGAGACTCTTCGCTCCACGGGTACGGGCCGGAACGTCGGTGAGGTCCCGTTCCCTCGGACGCCGGATTTTGGGCCTGGAATGGGTCCTCGAACAGGAACTGCGCGGACTCATGGCGTCGCCCGGAGGGTCAGACGCCAAAGGATCAACTGACGTCTCCGAGGCCGCCGAGACGCGACTCGAGATCCTCTCATCGAGGCCGATACTCAGCCGCCCACCGGTCCACCGGTGAAACCGCCGACGTCGGCCTCCACGAGGCGAAGGACGAGCAGCGCCGGGCGGTCACGGGCAGGTCGCCGCCGGCGGCGGCCACGTCGTGCCTGGCAGGTACGTCGTGGACCGCGCTCGGCGGGCGGATCGATCCTGTGTCCGGCTGTCACGCCACCGGGGCGTCGAATTCGATCGGGTACCGGAACTGCCAGGCGTTCTTCTCGGGCTTCATCAGCTTGAACATCGCCGGCAGCAGCGCGTCGCGGATGACCCGCGCGACCGGGCCCGCCGCCTTGCGGGCGTTGGTACGGGCGGTCTCCTTGATGATCCGCTCCACCCGGGGCCTGCGCAGATCCTCGTAGCGGGTCAGCGCCTGAGGCAATGGCAGGTCGCGCAGGCAGCGGGCGAGTTCGACGGCGCTCTCCGCGGCGAGTGAGGCGCCCTGGCCGGAGCTGGAGGAGGGCGCATGGGCCGCGTCCCCCGTCAGGACCATCCGGCCGCGGCTCCAGCGCACCGAGCGCGGCATGCTCTCGGTGCTGCCGGCGAAGAGCATCGCCTTGGGGTCGGTGGCCGCCAGCATCGCCTCGGCGGGCGTGGCATCGCCCTCGCAGACCTTCGCCAGGTGTGCCAGCCAGTACGCGCCGCCGCGCTCGCGCTGCTCGTTGACCGAGAGCGGCCGCGTCACCGGCAGGTTGATGAACCACAGGCCCGTGCCGTCGGCGAAAACCTGCCAGGCGAAGAAGCACCGCTTGCCGAAGGCCATGTGCATCATGCCGTCGGTGGGCGAGACACCGGCGTCGGCGACCATCGCGCCGAACCCGGCCGTGCCCGCGAACTGCGGCACGCCCGCCGTCGGCTCGATCACCCGCGCACCGTGGAACGCAACCCGTCCGCGCCGATCAGCACGTCCGCGGTCGCCGTGCTGCCGTTCTCGAAGTGTGCGGTGACACCGTCGGCGTCCTCGCTCGCGTCGACGATGCGCCTGCCGTAGACGGTGGTCACGCCCCGCTCCCCGGCCGCCTCACGCAAGGTGCGAAACAGCTCCGCGCGGATCACGAAGCGTGTCGGATCGATACCGGGCAGCGTGCCGAACTCGGCCAGCCTCTTGCCGTTCCAGCTCTGCAGCACGATGCCGTTCATCTCGGTGCTGACCGCGCGGATCGCATCACCCACGCCGATCGCGTCGAACGCCTGGAATCCGTTCGGCGCCAGTCCCATGCCGCCGCCGACCTCGTCGGCCGGGCCGTCGTACGCCTCGAAGACCGTCGCCTCGATGCCCGCCCGCTGCAGCGCCATCGCGGTGACCGGACCGGCGATGCCGCCGCCGATGACCAGTGCGGAGCGAACCTTGCCGTTCGTCGTGCCAGTCGAGTTCGTCATGGCGGAATAGTCTCACTGTAACTAGTTGCGCGTCAACTAGTTCGACGGTGGGTAGCATCGGGTCATGAGTACCGCGCCCCGCAGCTCCCCCTTGGCCCTGACCGTCCTGGCCCTGCTGCACTACAAGCCGCTGCACCCCTACGGCGTCCAGCGCCTGCTGAAGGAATGGGGCAAGGACCAGGTCGTCAACGTCGGCCAGCGGGCCGGGCTCTACCGGACCATGGACCGCCTGCTCACCGCCGGACTGATCGCCGTCCGCGAGACCGGCCGGGACGCCCAGTACCCCGAGCGCACCGTCTACGAGGTCACCGACGCGGGCAGCCGGACAGCACACCGCTGGCTCGACGAGATGCTCTCCACGCCGAAGCAGGAGTTCCCCGAGTTCCCCGCCGCCCTGTCGCTGCTCATGATGCTCACGCCGGAGGCGCTGCGGGACGCGCTCGGCCGCCGCGCCGAGGCGCTGGAGGCCGCCCTCGCCCAGCACGACGCGGACCTCGCCCGGGAGGCGGACAGCGGGCTGCCACGCATCGCGACGCTGGAGCTCGGATACATGCGGGCGATGACGGCGGCCGAACTGGCCTGGGTCCGGGGCGTGCTGGCCGATTTCGCCGACGGGCGCCTGGCCTGGTCACCCGAGGAACTGCTCGCACACGCGGGCGAAGACGGATGACCGGCCTGCCGGCCGTCACCGGCGGACCGGCACACCCGTGCGCGGCGGCCGCAGCCGCGGCAGGCCGTCACCGCGCAGGAGGGTACCGGCTCCACCTGATCGGCGATTCCACACCACCAGGCGCGCGGGAAAGGCAGAAGGCCCCCGCTCCCCGTGGGAGTGAGGGCCTTCGGCGCGCCGCAGAGCGGTTGGCGTCAGGGGCGATAGCCCCGCCACCTGAAGCGGTCGGACTCATCGCCGACGCAGTACGGGCCGGCGTGGACGGCATGACCGTGGCGTTTCCGCAGGGGCCCGTCCGGGTGGTGCGCCGGCCGTGAGGGGGCGCCGGCACCGAACCGGCCCGGCACGCCCCTCACACCCTCGCGCCGCCGGGTCGTGACGTTTCGACCCGGGCGCCGTCGATCAGCTCCAGCCGTCGTGCGACCACTTCTGGCGGCCGTTGACGGTACCCGCGTGCAGCATCTTGCCGCGCGTCTCGGTGCCGTATCCGCCGTCCTGCGCGGCGCCGATGGTCTCCTGGACCGACAGCAGCGCGGTCCTGGTCGCCGGGCCGAATTCCCCGTCGAGCGACAGGCTCTTTCCGTAGCAGCGATTCATCGAGTACTGCAGCGCGCGGACCGCTTCGCTGTTGTCGCCCTGCTCGAGAAAACACTTCGAGCTTCCGGACGACGTGCCGGGCACTTCGAGCCACAGCCCGCTCACGCCCGTGGCTTCCACATTACTGGTGCAGATCGGCACCGAGACCGCGGCAGCGGTCGTAGGGCCGACAGCGACGACACCGCCGGCGGCCAGCACCAACGCCGCCGCAGGTAAGGCGAATCGTATCGGCCCAGTCTGGTCGAGGTCATCAGACTCCACACAAGGGGTGCACGCTCAAGCGATCGACGCGGCACGCTATTACGCGAACCGAAGCCCAGGGCACCACCTCACCTGCATTTGGCGTGACTTGATGCCCGAGCGGCAGGTTTCGAGGCCAACGGTCCCACAGCGTCACTGCGCGACCGGGCGGGACACCTCCGGCGGCGCCGGCCCGTCCCCCGGCCGCTCAGGACTGCTGGGCGACGTCCTTCACCGAGGACGGCCCCAACTGCTTGGCGCTGGCGTACTCCGGCATCGTCATCGGCTTGTCGAACAGGAAGAACGACTGGTTCGTGCCGACCGTGAACTCCATGTACGCGCCCGTCGTCGCGTCGAAGCCGTAGTAGGCATTGCACGTGGAACCCGACGTGTACGTGCCGTCCATTCCCGGCTGCGCGAGGACCGCGACGCCGTCGGAGCGGGACTCCACCCTCTCCGTCGGAGTGAGCATCTTGCACCGCGGCACCGGCAGGCCCTTCATGATGAAGTACCCGTACTCGCCCTTGGCGTTCTGAATGTAGACATAGGAAAGCTTCCCCCGCTTCCCCCACGTCTTGATCCACTGGTTGATCGCCTCACGGGTCGGCGAGTACTCCATCCGGCCCGCCGGTTGCTCGGCCACCAGGTGGTCATAGTTGTCCTGCTTGGCCTGGTTCTCCTTGTCCTGGCTGGACTCGGTGCAGGACGTCAGCGCCAGACCCACGACGAGCGCGACGAGTGCGGCCAGAATGATGCGTGCGGACTTCTTCATGCGGTGCTGCCCTCTTCCCGGGACGAGACGCGGATCAGTTGGCGCACGTCGTGCGCTTTGCGGCGACATCCAGCCGGTACGGCAGATCCTTGTCGCGGAACGGTGCCCGGTGCTCCTGGGCGGCCTTGGAGTTGTAGGTGTTCACCGACTCGATCCGGGTGGCCCTCAGCGCGGTGATCGACTGGTCGATCTGCGTCGCGCGGGTCTCAGAAGCGGTCTTGCGTTCCTCCTGGAGCACCTGGATCGTCCCCTCGGCGTCCTGCACCGCCGCGCACAGATCGAAGAACTCCTCGTACGTCGTCTGACGGAACTCACCCGAACCGACGGTGTTGTCCCGCTGCTCCTCCGCCCCCCGGAACGGAGCGGTGACCCACGCCGCGCCACCGAACGCGAACACCCCTATGAGGTACAGCACCGCCAGGCCGATGACGCCGCCGACAGCCCATGTCCCCCACCGTGCCCCCTCGCGGATCTTCCCCATGGCCCTCCCCCTCCCAGCCGGCACCCCGGCGTGGAACCACTTGTGAAGGAGGACACAGCACCCGGCGAAACGGTTCCGCCCGCGCCAGCGTCAGGGGCATCGGCGCAGTCCCGCCCCGTCCACCTCGATCCGGGGCCGGTCGTCACGCCTTGCGGGCCAGGACCAGACGACAATGAGGGGCGCCGTCCGGGCGGCGTCCGAACTCGGGCACCGCGGCGGTCCGCACGGCGAAACCGGCCGCGGACAGTTCGGCGCGCACCGCGCGAAGCGGGAATGTGCGGTAGTACATGACGAATCGCGGCCGCCAGACCGCGTTCCGGACCCGCATCGCCGCGTCGAACCCGGCGGGCACCCAGTAGCCGCGGGAGGCGATCCGGGGCGGTGCGAAGACCGGGAAGGCAAACAGCCCGCCGGGCCGAAGAGCCTGGTGCACCCCGGCGAACAGGGCCGGCCGCTCGGAGGCCAGGAAATGCCCGAAGGCACCGAAGCTGACGGCCAGGTCGAACTCCGCGCCGAAGACCGCGGTGCGCGCGTCGGCACGTATCCACTCCGCGTCCGGGTGAGCACGGCGCGCCTGCGCGAGCATGCCGGCGCTGAAGTCCACGCCCGCGACCCGGCCCCCGCACAGCGGCTGCAGAACGCGCAGACCCGCTCCCGTTCCGCAACACACGTCCAACCCGTCACCGAAAGGCCCGTACGGGCGCAGCGCCGCGGCCGTCGCGTCGAGGATGCGGTCCGAGGTACGGAACGGCGTGTGGTCGAACCTCGGGGCGAGCAGGTCGTAGCCACGCTCGACGGACGACAGTGCCTGCACGGCCAGGTCACGCAACGAAGGTCCCTCGGGTGAGAACACCCCGCCAGGATAGAGCCGTTGAGCCGGCGCGCCGACGTGGCCGCAGCCCCGCGGCGGCACGACTTCCTCGAATCGGCGTAGGGCCGCCTCGTACGACTGGGGCAGGGCGACGGCGGCTACGCGCCCTGCGCGGGGATCAGGTACGTCCAGGTCTCCGCGGGACGAAAGCCCAGCGATTCGTACAAGGGACGGGACATGGGCGAGGTCTGGGTGAAGGCGTGGCGGGCTCCCGATGCGACGGCGTGCCGCAGGCGTGCCGCGACGAGGGCACGGTAGTAGCCATTGCGCCGGTGCTCGGGCGAGACCGCTCCATTGAACAACCCCACGTGGTCACCTACGAGCACATTGAGTCCGGTGGCCACGGCCTCACCTTGCCGGTCGAGTACGAACCCGGTCGCATTGGGGGCGTCCAGCAGCGCCGGCAGGGAGAGCGCGCCGGCGATGTCCCGTGGCATCCCGAACGCGGCGACCAGCACACCCGCCATGAGCTCGCTCTCCTCCCCCGACACCGTGCGGACCGCGGTGCCCTCCGGGACGACGTCGGGAAGTGTGGCCACTTCGGCATCCCACAGAAGCAGGGGAAGCGCGGCGGTCGACACGTCACCGAAACCGCGGGCGAGTTCCATCAGTTCCTCGTCGACCTCCCCACGGAACCGGACGGACCACGGCAATCCCTCTGCCGACAGTTCCTTGGCGAAAGCCTCCGCAACACCCACATCCCGCTCATAGTCGACATACACGGCATTGAGTGTGGCGACGGGAAGAGTCGTGAAAACCGATCGCGTACCGTCGGGCGCCTGCCTCGCATACGCTCCCGGTATGTGCGCCGCCAACTGGGACATGGTGCCGTGGAAAGCCGTTGTCGCGGCATCCGCCGCGAAATCACGATCCATTTGCGTCATTTTATGATGATAAGGGGCGGGCTCCGTAAAGTGCCGAGCTGTCCGATATCCGAGACCTGGGTGCTGTCCCGCATCGTCGACGTCGTGCACGCGCTCACGTGGTCACTTTCTCGGCCACGCCTACCCGCGATTCAGAAACCGCCGGCCCCATAGATCTTCCTGGCGTGCGACGCGAAGGCCCGCGGTCCCAGCAGGGGCATGATGATGCGCGGCACGAGGGGAGCGCCGGCCAGCATCAGCGTGACGACCGCAGGTTCGGCAAGAGAAGCCAGCATGCCGAACACGATGGGCAGCTTCTTCTTGGGAAGGCCGTTGATGGCGTGGTCTCCCAGCTCGTGCCACTCGGCCGCGGTGACGTACCGGTCGACCATGGGCAGCACCTCCGCCTCCTCGACGGCAAGGTGCGCTGTCAGTGCCTCACCGAGCGCCCGCAGCGCCGCGGCGAGCTGGTCGCGGTCGGATGCGGCGGCATTCCTTCTCCACCGCGCAAGGCCGGCGGAGCATGTGGCGATCAGTGCGTCGATCCGAGTGTGTTGCTCTTCCATGAGCGCCAGTTTCGGGGCCACGTCCTGCGTCGCCCGCGCCATGAGCTTCGGCCACAGCAGTTCGTCCTCGCCCTTGTGATGCAGATGCAAGAACTCCTTGATCAACTCGATGTGGTCTGCCACGTCGGCCGCCCTGGCAGTGTCGCCAGGGGACACGGCCAGGACGAGGCCGGGCATCTTGCCGTAGGCCCTGCGGAAGGCCTCATGGACGACGAGCATGTCGCGGATGTCGGCACGGCCGTGGGGGTTGGTCATTGTCTTCCTTCGGGTGTCGGCGTCGTCCGGTCGGCCTGCATGGCGCCGGGGGACACGCCCAGGTCGACCGCAACCGGATGCCGGACTTCAGGGGATGACAGCGCTCGGCGTCGAGGAGATCGGGACGGGGTGCGGACCTCCTCCGAGCCGCACGACAGGGCGCGATTGCGCGCGATGCCTGCACGCTTCTGGGATGGGGGGGGCGGGCTCGGTGCGCACCATCGCCTCTCCGCCCCTCCACCGCTCAGGCACCTGCCGCCCGGCCGCGCGAGGGGCGAAAAAAGTGCGGACGGAAGGTGGAGAAGGCCGCGGGCACGCCGGTCCTCCCCACCACGACGGCCGTGGCCTTCCTTCCATGGGGCCTCGGCGACTCCGATCACGGCCGCTTCCGCGACCGCGTAGTACATCTCCGCCGATGCAGCGGGCTGCATCCCGCGAGCTGTTCCGCGTGAGGGACAACGCGGCCCGCTGCGGTCAGTGCCCGCGCCTGGTCACGAAAAGTCTGTCGAGCGGCTCAGTGCGTCCCAGGTGACCATGTCGGACAGCAGGGCCTGGTGGTGCTCGCGCATGGCGTCCACCGCATCACCGCCGAGTACGAGACGGAGGGGCGGGTGCTCGGCGTCGAGCACCTCGAGAATGGCCGCCGCGGCCTTCGCGGGGTCACCCGGTTCATTGCCCTCCACTCCGGCGACCATCTGGCGGAGGCCACCCGAAGTCGCCGCGTATGCCGGGTTCTCGGGAGCCAGGACCATATTCTTGGTGATCTTGGTGCGGAACATGCCGGGTTCCACGATCAGTACCCGAATGCCCAGAGGCGCCAGCTCACTCGACAACGACTCGCTGAGGGCCTCAACCGCGTGCTTCGACGCGTCGTAGCCGCCCAGCCCCGGGTGGGTCATCCGGCCACCCTGGGAGCTCATCTGCACGATCGTCCCGCTGCCCTGCTCGCGCATCATGGGGACCACCGCCTTGGTGACCTCCGCCATACCGAAGAAGTTGACCTCCATCAGCGATCGCAACTGGTCCATCGAGGTTTCCTCGACGGCGCCGAGCATGGTGAACCCGGCGTTGTTCACCAGGACGTCGATGCGGCCGAAGACGGCCTGTGTCGCCTTCACCGCGGCCTGGACAGATGCCGGATCCGTCACGTCGAGCGCCACCGATCCGACCCGGTCGCCGCCGGCCTGCTCGAGGTCGGCGAGCGCTTCCGGACGGCGCGCGGTGGCCATGACCCGGTCGCCGGCGGCCAGCGCCGCCAGCGCGATCTCCCGGCCGAATCCGGTCGAGCAGCCCGTGATCAGCCAGACGCGGCCGTGCGTGTCGTTCGTCATTCCCATGCCTTTCGAAGGGGTGTTCACCGCGTCAATCGTTGTCGCGGCGCCCAGCGCCGTCCAACATCGACTACCTGTCGCAGGTGCAGGCTCTGCCTGTGACCCCCGACTCCGGCATTCGAGAGCCCCGTGCCATGACGCCGGCACCGCAGGTCACACCACCTGGCGGCGGCGCCGGGGTGAACGGCCGGGGCCGCCGGAGCGACGGCTGGGCGGTGTTGTCTCGCGGACGTCACGGTTGGGCAACCACCGGGTCGGCGGAGCCGGAAACGGGGCGTGCCGGGCCGCACCATGGGTGCCGGGCGGGATGGCAAGCGAGGGGACGGGCAATGGAATTCACAGTTGAGCGGACGCTGAGACGGCGCGGCCGACAGTTCTTCGTCGTGGGGACGATCCTGATGGCAGGCGCCTTGGTGTGGCTGGCCGCCATCGCGCCGAACGGCCGGGTGACATCGGGCAACGACGCCGGCGACAGTTGGATGGCCGCGTTGTTCGTCCTGTTCATGTCCGTGGTCGCGGCCCTGCGAGGGTTGCACGACCTGCGGAAGGCGAAGCGGCCCTTCCGGCTGCGGATCGACGGGTTCGGCATCACGCTGCACGACGCCGAGCTCGCCTGGGAGCAGATCGACGCCGTCTCCCTCTGGCACGTCTCCAACGCCGGCGAGAACGTCGACGAGCACATCGCGCCGCCGAAGGTTCGGCTGGCCCTGTGGACCGCGCCGGGGGTGACGCTCCCCCGCAAGGCCGACATCAGCTGGGGCGACGACCGGACCCGCTACACCCTCGTGCACTGCAGGGACCTGGACCAGAGCGTCGCCGAACTGACCACCGCACTCGCCGAGTACGCGGGCGCCCGCTTCGAGACGGCGCCGCGCTCGGTGCGCCCGCCGATCCCGGTGACCGTGTCGGGACCGGAGCGGAGCGTGCCGGGCGGCGAACAGGTCTTCGTCGACGCGCGTCAGGCCGGCACCTGGACGCTGGTGTGGGCCGCGGCGGCCGTGGTCCTCGCCTACTCCTTCTGGCAGTTGATCAGCAGCCTCACCTCGGGTCTCGGGTCCCTCGTCGCGATCTGTGCGCTGTTCGGCGCCGTTGCCTGCTTGCCCCTCGCGGGCCGGTCCCTCTTCCGATGGCTCCGGCCGTTGCGCCTGCGGATCGGTCCCTCCGGTATCGGCATGCGCCAAGTCACGGAGGACGAGCAGTACTTCCGCTGGGCACAGATCGCGGCCGTGTCGGTCGGCCCCCTGTACCCGGGCAGCAAGGACACGCGGCCCTGGCTCGTGGTGTGGCCGCTGCCCGGCACCGCTCTGGACCTCCCGCACAGCTACCTGCTCGACGGCCACCAGGCCTACGCCCTGGTCCGGCTGGACCGCCTGCCCGGAGGCCCGGATGCGGTGGTCCCGGTCATCCGGGCGTACGCGGGAGAGCGCTACGCCGAAACGGCCTGACGGCGGCAATCCCCGGAGGTCGGGATGCGGTGGGGCCCGTCACCTTCCCCGACCCCACCGACCCGGCGGTCGGCGACGCTCGCTGCTGGGCCGGAGGGCGGGAGAGTGGAGTGGCCGTCGACCGCCGCCGGCGCGCCCCCAGGCCCGCGGGCCGAGTGCGACTCCGCACGGAGACCGGCCTGTTCCGCAGGGCCCGGGGCACGGCGACGGCGTCGGCCCACGATCTCGGGCCGGGCGACCCGGCGTGACGGATCACGAAACGTGGGGGACGGCGTGCCGCTTACTCCACCGCCGTTCACGCTTCAGCAACCGGTGCCCTGGCCTCGCGCGGCGCGAGAGCGTCCAACTGACGGTCGTGCACCCTGCTGAGCAGCAGCAGCGACAGGACAGCGCCGACGAGGGCACAGAACATGTCCCACTGGGTGTCCCAGACGTCCCCCTGGGTGGCGAGGAACGAGTCCGCGGCGTCGCCGCCGATCAGCGAGGCCCACCATTCCAGTAGTTCGAAGAACGCGCTGAACGCCAGACAGGCGCACACGGTGAGCGGCGCGAGCCACCGGCTGCCGCGCAGCGGGGAGGTTCGGGCGAGGATCTCGCGGACCAGCACGGCCGGCACGAAACCCTGCATCAGGTGCCCGATCCGGTCGTACGGGTTGCGCGACAGGCCCAGACTGTCGCGCAGCCAGTCCCCCAACGGCACCTGGGCGTAGGTGTAGTGACCGCCCACGGACAGGACCAGGGCGTGCAGGGCCAGCAGGACGCACAGCAGTCCGGTCAGCGGGAACCGGCGCCGCGTGGCGACCACCAGCGGCAGTCCGATCATGATCCAGAAGGTTTCCAGTACCCAGGTGCCGCGTTCACGAGGATGAATTCCGGAGACCACCAGTACGGCGAGCGCGAACGTGAAGGCGGCGACCGGCAGGACCGGTCGGGCGCGCCGGACGGGGGCGGTGACGTCTGTCATGCGCCCAGCGTCGCAGTACCGGTACGGGAGCGCATGAGTACGGCTACTCAACCGCATCAAGCCGACGCGCGCTCCGGACAGGGCGCGACTGCCCCGTCGCGCGCCGGGCGCCCCTCGGCGGGGACGCCCGGCGGCACGGCGCAGGCGGCGGGGCAGGGCCACGCAGTACGGGCTACGCGTTGCGGAACGCGTCGCGCAGCCGCAGCTCGTTGTGCAGGTTCTGGTCGTAGTCGTCGGAGTACGTCAGGGCGAGCCGGCCACTGGGCGCGACCGCCACGGCCGGGCCGCCCTGGCCTCCTCCGGTGACCACGTTCATACGGGTGGCGGCGAGCCGGCCGGTGGTCGTGCCGTCCGCGTTGAAGCCGCGCGCCCACACGTCGTCGAAGCCGTCGACGAACGTCTCCTTCCACGCCACCACGAAGGTGCCGTCGTCGGCCGCGGCCACATCGGCGTCGGCCTGCGCGCCGATGGGCCGGTCGGCGTCGACGTAGGGGCCACTGGCGGTGCCGTCGGGGGTGGTGCGCTGCTCGGCGGCGAGCGCCGTGCCCGTGGCGGACCAGATCCGGTGGTACACGCGCTGCGGACGGACCGGCGTGCCGGTCCCGGTGGTGTACTCGTCGGTCCACGCGGCGACCGGTCGTCCGTCGGCGGTCAGCGCCACGGCGGGCTTGGTCTGCTGGCCGTCGGTGAGGGTGTTGGCCACCCGGCGGGTCAGCTCGAACGTCCCGGTCGGGGTGAGTTCGGCGAGGCCGATGTTGAGCCCGCCGTTGCCGTCGGCGTCCTCCTCCCAGACGATCGCGGCGTTGCCCGACGCGTCGATCGCCACATCGGGCCGCCGGTTGGAGCCTGCCGCTCCGGCGTTGATCGTGCTGACCTGCACGTCGCGGTAGCGCTGAGTGCCCGCGGCGTCCCAGCTGCCGGCGAATACCTGGTTGAGCGTCGCGCCGTCGGCGCTGCTCTCCCAGGCCACGGCATAACTGCCGTCGCCGGACACCGCGACCGTCGGACGGAGCTGGTCCCCGTCACCGGAGGCGTGCGGGCGGGGCAGGGTGGTCACCGTACCGGCCGGCGTCACCTTGCGGACGGCGATGTCGCCGTACTTGTTGCCGTCGTCGTCGACCGTCCACACCACGACCGTGTTGCCGTTGTCGTCCACGCCCACGTCGGGCTTCTGGTGCGACCACGTGGCGTTGCCCGCCGTCCCGCTGTTGCTGAGCTTCTTCTCGTCCCACAGCGGCACGCCGTCCTTGTACATACGGATGTACACGTCGGTGCCCAGTTCGGGGTCCGAGGCGTCGTGCCGGTCGCCGCTCTCGTACACCACGGCGGTGTAGGTGGTGCCGGAGGTGCCACCCGAGGCGACGGCGCTGTAGTGCTGGTCGCCGTCGGCGGTCACGTTGACCCGCGAGTAGTGCTGGGCGGTACGGCCGTACTTGGCGGTGTCGATGTCGACGAGACCGGCCCGCACACTGGTGAAGTTGGCGACGTACGCCTGGTAGATCGCCGGGTCGTCGATGCGCAGCAGCGTCTCGTCGTTGCGGGCCAGGGAGCCCTGGGTCCAGTTGTGCGAGCCGGTGTACACGTGCTGGACCTGCGTGCCGTCCGCCGTCTTCCACTCGGTCAGCAGGTACTTGGAGTGGACGGTTCCGCGGTTGCACGACGCCCCGGCGGCGGGCTTGTACCGGCAGCCGCCGGGCCGCGCCCCGTACGCGGGGATGTCGAGCCCGGTGAGCTCGTTGATGCCGCGGTTGTCCCCGCCGTCGCTGAAGTCACGGCTGTTCGTGTCGATCGCGCAGCCGTCGGCCTTCTTGCGTTCCAGGGACGCGTAGATCGCCGGGCGGGTGGCACGCTGGTCGAGCTCGGCGGAGGAGATCCGGATGCGTCCCTCGCGGCTGCAGTCCACCTGGTCGATGAAGGAGGCCAGGATGTCGGAGTTCCCGTAGTGCGCGGCGTCGGACGCGGTGTCGCGGGGAAAGAAGAACGCCTCCACGGACGCGGCGGGATTCCCGGTCGCGTAGGTGTACTTGGTGTGGAGCGAGTCGCCGGCGTGCTTGATCTGGTCGGCCTGGTGCGCGCGGTAGCGGTCGGCCAAGGTGGCGTCGTCGGACACCACGATCGCGTTGTTGACCTCGCCGTCCTGTCCGCCGGCCATGTTCTGCGAGGTCTGCCAGACGACGTTCTTGCGGCCGTCGGACAGCGAGTCCAGCACCATGTACTTGTCGTGATCGATCGCCGACTCGTTCCCTGGGCCGTTGCCGAGGCAGCTGTGGTCGCACACCGTCAGTGTGCTGTTCCCGGTGAGCCGGGAGGCGAAGTTGCTCAGGGCCCCGGAGACACTGCCCTCCACGACGACCTTCACGGTGATGCCACGCGCCTGTGCGGCGATCAGCTTGTCCTGGATGGTCGCGGAGTTGAGCCAGAACATCCCCATCCGGATGGTGCCCGAGTCGGCGAGGTCAATGAGGCCGGCGGCGCCGTCGGAGATGGTGGTGTCGTACGCCCCGTTGGGCGTGGGGTAGTTGAAGTACGCGGTGAGGTTCCCCGCCGTGACGACCTCGGCGGATGCCGGAGCCGGAGTGAACAGGGAAAGCCCCAGCACGGCGGGAAGCAGCGCGGTCGCGGCGCCGCGTACGCGTCTGAGCATGTGACATCCAGGTGTTGCCGAAGTGACGGAACGGCGAACTCTAACGCGCCACTTGCCCGGTCACAGCGGTTCCCGGCCACTCATGATCTCCGCCGCCGGGGGCGCGACGACGCGGCCCGCCCGCGCCTCGGCCGCGCCCTGCGGTCCGTCGCCGGACTTGCGCATGCACCGGACCCGCGGGCCGGTCCCCCGTCCCTTGACGTCGCGGGCGGCTGCCCGGCTGATGGTGGGTGTCGACGGAGCCCGGTAGGGCCTCGCCCGAGCGAGCCGGCCAAAGGTCCGATCTCCTCACGGAAAAGACGGACGAGATCTAGGAAGCAGGGGGGTTGTCCCGTACATTCATGGGACGTCTGGCCCACCTCTGTCGCCCGCCGTCTGGAGAACTGTCATGCGCAGGGCTGTTGTTGCATGTCTTGTGGCCGTCGCCGCCGCCTTCGGTGTGTCCGGCGCCGGTCCGGTCGAGGCCGCTTCGCACACCGATGTGCTGCACGTCGCGCCCGACGGGCACGGGACCGCCTGCACGGCGCTCAGTCCGTGCACGCTGGACACCGCGCGGGACCGGGCCAGGCCGCTGGTTCCCGGTGCCACGGGGGACGTCGTCGTCGAACTGCGGGGCGGCACCTACCGGCTCACCGGCCCTTTCCGACTCGGGCCCCAGGACTCCGGACGGCCCGGCCACCCGGTGGTGTACCGGGCGGCCGCCGGACAGACCCCGGTGCTCACCGGCGCCGTCAAGGTCACCGGGTTCAGCAAGGTCGACGCGGGCAGGAACATCTACCGCGCCAAGGTGCCCGCGGGCACGGCCGCCCGCGAACTGTTCGTCAACGGGGTGCGCGCCGAACGCGACCGGGGCCCACGCGACCCGTCCGGGTTCACCCCCACCTCCATCGGCTTCACCACCGCCGACGCGTCGTACACCACCTGGACCGACCCCGCCCGGGTCGAGGTCGTGCGCAACAGCGGCTGGAAGCAGATGCGCTGTCCGCTCGCCTCCATCGGGGCGTCGGCGTCCGGCGGTTCGGACCTGACCGTGGATCCCGCCTGCTGGAGCAACAACCACACCTCGGTGCCCGACCCGGGCTTCCCCTTCAACGGTGCCGGGCTGCCCACGCTCGACGGCATCACCTGGCTGGAGAACGCCTACCAACTCCTGGGCACCCCCGGCCAGTTCTACATCGACCAGAACGCCGGCAACCTCTACTACGTGCCACGGCCGGGCGAGAATCCGGCCACGGCCGACGTCGAACTGCCCGTGGCATCACAACTGGTGGACCTGTCGGGCACTCCCGGCCACCTCGCGCCGCTGAACGACACCGACTGGCGCGCGGTCTACACCGGCTCATGGGCCTACTCCAACGGCCGGCCCCTCGGTGACATGAACGCGGACGTGCACTACACCTCCAACGACGGCGACGCCGTCAGCTACACCTTCAACGGCACCGGGATCCAGATGCTCTCGGAGACCAACGACGACGAAGGCAGCGCGGACGTCTACATCGACGGCAAGAAGACGTCCACGGTCTCCGGAAACGGGCCGGTGCGGCTCGCCCAGCAGGCCATGGTCTCGGTCACCGGGCTGCCCAAGGGCACCCACACCCTGCGCGTGGTCAAGACCGGCGGGTCCTACCTGCTGGTGGACGGCTTCACGGTGATCCCGGACGCGATCGCACCGGTGCACGATGTCACCTTCTCGGGCATCACCTTCTCCGGCACCGCCTGGACCGCCCCCACCGCCGAGGGCTACGTGGACAACCAGGCCGGTGTCGTCTGGGACCCGACCACACGCACCCCGGCCCGTATCCCGGCCGCCGTTCAGGTGCACCGCGGACAGCGGATCACCTTCGAGGGCGACACCGTCACGCACACCGGCACCAGCGGCATCGACCTGGCCGACCAGACCCAGGACTCCGCCGTGAACGCGAGCACCGTCACCGACACGGCCGGAATCGGCGTCGCCATCGGCGAGGTCGACGACTACTACCAGACCGATCCGGCGCTGATGACCAGCGGCAACACCGTCTCCCGGAGCGTCGTGCAGTTCCCCGGCCAGGAGTACGCCGACGCGGTCGGCATCTGGGTCGGGTACAGCCGCGGCACCACCTTGTCGCACAACGACGTCGGCTACACGCCCTACTCCGGCATCTCCATCGGCTGGGGCTGGGGCTGGGCCTCGGACTGCTCCCTCCAGGCCAAGCAGGGCCTGCCCACCCCGTGCGCCCACGGCACCACCTACGCCGGCGGCCAGCACATCGTCGGCAACCATGTGCACAGCGTGATGGGCGCACTGTTCGACGGCGGTCCGATCTACACCCTCGGTGGCCTTTCATCGCCTTCGGAGTTCGACGGGAACGTGCTGTCGGAGTGCATCGACGGATGCAACATGATCTACCACGACGAGGGCAGCTCGCAGTGGAACACCCACGACAACGTGGTGCGCTTCAGCAACGGGTCGCTCTGGACGAACCTGTGGACGCCGAGCATCCATGACAACGCGATCCACGACAACTACAGCGACACCGCCTCCTACAACAACAGCGGCACGGACATCACGTTCCAGCAGGCCACCGTCGTGACCGACGGCACCTGGCCGGCGGCGGCGCAGGCGATCGTCAAGGCGGCGGGGCCCGGCACCCTGCCCGGGGCGACGGTCGACGACGACGACCTGCGGGTGTCGTACACCGGCACATGGTCCTCCAGCGGGTCCCGCGGCGACGGGGACCTCGACGACGGCGTGCACTACGCCCAGCAGGACGGTGCCACCGCGACGATCTCCTTCACCGGCACCGGCATCACCTTCCTCACCGAGACCAACTCCGACGAGGGCGACATCGGCATCACCCTCGACGGGGCCCCGAAGGGGACGGTCAGCGCGAACAGCCCGCAGCGGCACGCCCGGCAGAGCGTGTACACGGTGTCGGGCCTGACCGGCGGCCCGCACACGCTCACACTCACCAAGGTCAGCGGCGCCTACCTCCTGGTCGACGGCTTCACCCTGAGCTGACCGGTCGTCGTCGTTCGAAGAAGGGCAGACAATGTTCCTCCTCAAGGCAAGAACCATGCCGGTGCCGGCGACGGTGGCCGCAGCCATGATCGTCCTGATGGTCGCCGCGCCGGCCGCACCCGTCGCGGGCAGTCGAGCGCCCTCCGGCCGGCAGGTGTCGGCCTGGTCGCCCAGCATGACCGTCGGCGGCCCGAACTTCGCCAACCGCACCATCCGGATGGTCGTCCACTCCAGCGTCAACGGGCACGGACTGCGTATCCACCTGTCCAACCTGCGCGGCACCACTCCGCTCACCGTCCAGGCCACGAACGTGGCCGCGCAGGCGGACCGTGCCACCGCCGTCCCCGGCACCCAGCACTCGGTCACCTTCGCCCACCGCACCTCGCTGACCATCGCCGCCGGATCCGAGGCCGTCAGCGACCCGGTGCCCATGGCCGTGTCCGCCGACCACAGCATCCTGGTCAGCATCTACCTCCCGAACGCCACGAGTTCCGCCACCTGGCACTCCGACGCGTTCGACACCACCTACCTGTCCACGGCGGGCGACCACACCGCGGACACGGCGGACGGCAACTACATCGCGGCCACCACTTCCTGGTACTACCTCTCCGGGCTGGACGTCATCTCCCCCGACGCCCGCGGCACCGTCGTCGCCTTCGGCGACTCCATCACCGACGGCTACAACACCCCGCCGGGGGTGTACCACCGCTGGCCCGACGACCTGGCCAGGCGGCTGGCCGGCACCCGGCCGATGGGCGTGGTGAACGCCGGCCTCGGCGGCAACCGCGTCCTGACCGACGTCCCCAACATCTGGCAGGGCATCAGCGCCACCCAACGCTTCGCCCACGACGCGCTCGGCCAGCCCGGAGTGCGGGACGTGATCCTGATGGAGGGCATCAACGACATCGGCAACAACGCCGGGCCCGGCGGCAGCCCGCTCACCGCTCAGGACCTCATCAACGGCTACCGCGACCTGATCGGCCAGGCCCACGCCGCGGGCGTCCGGATCATCGGCGGCACCATGCCCCCCGACAGGGGCAACACCTACTACAGCGACTCCGCCGAGTCGATCCGGCAGGCGGCCAACCAGTGGATCCGCACCGGCGGTGCCTTCGACGGCGTCATCGACTTCGACAAGGCCCTCGCCGACCCCTCCGACCCCTCCACGCTCGACCCCGCCTATGACTCCGGCGACCACCTCCACCCCAACGAGGCCGGCATGCAGGCGATGGCCGATGCCGTCGACCTCGACCTCCTGCACTAGCCGCGCGCACTTCACCGCGACACGACGTCACCGTCCTGCAGGGGCAGTCGCAAGGAGTGAGGAGTAAGGAGTAAGGACAGGAGCCGACTGCCCGGGCCGGCGATCGGGGGCCGGACCCCAGGCCCGGGTGCGTCCGCGGTGACGCGGTGCGCCGAGCCGGGACGGTCGAGCTCCAGGGCACGATGGGCCACCGGGCGTGCACGCCGCTGGGAGCCGGCACACGAGCGTCGCCGGGAGTGCTCCCGCCCCCGTCGTCGCACGGTGCGCCGTGATGCCCGGCCGGTGTGTCACGCGTCGCTGTCGCCGCCCCGGCCGGACGGCAACCCGGCGATGCTATCGCGCACCGCGCGGCCGGGAGCCCGGGGGCCCGGCCACGACGCCTCGGTGCCCTGCGAACTGCGGGAAGACCCGGGCCCGTCGGCCCTCACACCGGCATCCGTGCGGCCGGCCCCGCGCCGGCCTGCGCGGACGGGTTCGTCACCACGCGCCGGAGAATAACCGCCGAACACCTCTTGACGCCTCGCGACAGCCGGTGCCAACATCCCCTCATCCAAATGTTTGCGTAAACGTGCGACCGAGCGGCCGATGATGTTTGCGCAACCATCCGGGGCTCCGTCCATACGCGGGGCCCCGCACGACGACGTGAGGGATGGGAACATGGCAGCCATATCGCCGCCGTCCGGTACCGGCAGGGCGGCCCCCCGGGGACCCAGGGGCCGACGCTGGCTGGGATGGGGCTTCGTGGCGCCATTCATGATCTTCTTTGCGCTGGTCTTCCTCGCGCCGATCGGCTACTCGATCTATCTGAGCCTCTTCCGTGACCGGCTCATCGGCGGCACCTCGTTCGTCGGCCTCGACAACTACACGCAGGCCTTCCAGGACAGCCAGTTCTGGTCCGGGCTGGGGCGCGTCGCCCTGTTCCTCGCCGTCCAGGTGCCGATCATGCTGGGCATCGCCCTGTTCGTCGCCCTGGCGCTGGACAGCGGCCGGCTCCACGGGCGGAACTTCTTCCGCATCACGATCTTCCTGCCCTACGCGGTCCCGGCCGTCGTGGCCACCTTGATGTGGGGCTTCATGTACGGCGACCGCTTCGGCCTGGTCGCCAACATCAACGACACGTTCGGGACCTCCCTGCCGAACCCGCTCTCGCCCAGCCTCGTGCTGGCGAGCATCGGCAACATCGTGACCTGGGAGTTCGTCGGCTACAACATGCTGATCTTCTACTCGGCCCTGCGGGTGATCCCGCACTCCCTCTACGAGGCCGCCGAGATCGACGGCGCGACCCAGCTGCGGATCGTCACGGCCATCAAGATCCCCGCGATCCGCGGCGCGCTGGTCATCGCGACGATCTTCTCGGTCATCGGCAGCTTCCAGCTGTTCAACGAGCCGAGCATCCTCAAGTCCCTGGCGCCCAACGCCATCACGACGTACTTCACGCCGAACCTCTACACCTACTCGCTGTCCTTCTCCGGCCAGCAGCACAACTACGCCGCGACGGTCGCGATCGTCATGGGAGTGGTCACGATGATCGTCGCCTACGTCGTGCAGCTGCGCGGCATGCGGAAGGAGGCGTGACGATGGCCCAGTCCAGCACCAGCACCCTCGCGCCCGTACGGCAGCACTCCGGTTCCGCGACGTCCGCGCGCGGCGCGAGCCGGCGGCGCTCCTCCGACCGGCCCCGGCGCAACGTCCTGCTCACCGTGCTGACCGCGCTCGTCGCGGTGTACGCCCTGATCCCGCTGGCCTGGCTGCTGATCAGCGCCACGAAGACGCAGAAGAACCTGCTCGACTCCTTCGGGCTGTGGTTCAGCGGCGACTTCGCGCTGTGGGACAACATCCAGCAGACCCTCACCTACAACGACCACATCTTCGTGCGGTGGTTGCTGAACACCCTGCTGTACGTTGCGGTGGGCGCGGGCGGGGCGACCTTCCTCGCCGTGCTGGGCGGCTACGGCCTGGCGAAGTTCGACTTCCCGGGCAAGCGGGCGGTGTTCGCGGTGGTGATCGGCGCGGTCGCCGTGCCGGGTGCCGCGCTGGCCGTGCCGACGTTCCTGATGTTCAGCAAGATGGGTCTGACCAACACACCGTGGGCGGTCATCGTCCCCTCGCTGATCTCGCCCTTCGGCCTCTACCTGATGTGGGTCTTCGCCTCCGAGGCGATCCCGGGCGAGCTGCTGGAGGCGGCCCGGGTGGACGGCTCGGGCGAGATCCGCACCTTCTTCAGGATCAGCCTGCCCCTGCTCGCCCCGGGCATCGTCACCGTCCTGCTCTTCACCGTGGTCGCGACGTGGAACAACTACTTCCTGCCGCTGATCATGATCAAGGACCCCGATTGGTACCCCCTCACCCTGGGGCTCAACGCCTGGAACGCCCAGGCCGCCACCGCGGGTGGGCAGCCGGTCTTCAATCTCGTGATCACCGGGTCGCTGCTGACCATCGTCCCGCTGATCGCGGCCTTCCTCTTCCTCCAGCGCTACTGGCAGTCCGGACTCGCCGCCGGCAGCGTCAAGGAATGATCACCCGGCGCCGCGCAGGCGCCGTGTCCACCCTGCGGGCCTCTCCCCGGCACACCCCTGCGGTGGGCCGGCGGACGACGCCGCAGTTCATCACCACAACGAAGTGAGATGCGATGACGAACAAGCCACTTCGGCGCACGGCGCAGGCGGTCGCGGTGCTCTGCGCGGCGGCCCTGTCCCTGACCGCCTGCGGTTCCTCCGACGACTCCGGATCCGGGGCCAAGGCCGCCGACGCCGGCAGCGTCGAGGCGGCGCTCAACAAGGGCGGCACCCTGACGGTGTGGGCATGGGAGCCGACGCTGAAGCAGGTGGTCAGCGACTTCCAGGCCAAGTACCCGAAGGTCAAGGTGAAGCTGGTCAACGCCGGTACCGGCAACGACCAGTACACCGCGCTGCAGAACGCGGTCCAGGCCGGCTCGGGCGCCCCCGACGTGGCGCAGATCGAGTACTACGCGCTGAGCCAGTTCGCGCTCGGCAAGTCCGTCACCGACCTCAGCCCGTACGGCGCCAAGGACCTGTCCAAGGCGTACTCCCCCGGCCCGTGGAACGCCGTCTCCATCAACGACGGTGTGTACGCGCTGCCCATGGACTCCGGGCCGATGGCGATGTTCTACAACAAGAAGGTCCTCGACAAGTACAAGATCAAGGTGCCCACCACCTGGGACGAGTACCTCACCGCGGCCCGCGCGCTGCACAAGGCCGACCCCAAGGCGTACATCACCAACGACACCGGCGACGCGGGCTTCGTCACCAGCCTGATCTGGCAGGCCGGCGGTCACCCGTACACCGTGGACGGCACCAACGTGAAGGTGAACTTCACCGACGCCGGCACGAAGGAGTTCACCGCCGTCTGGCAGAAGCTCATCTCGGAGAAGCTGCTCGCCCCGATCAGCTCCTGGAGCGACCAGTGGTACAAGGGGCTGGCGGACGGCACCATCGCGACCCTCAACACCGGTGCGTGGATGCCCGCCAACTTCTCCTCCGGCGTTCCCTCCGCCTCGGGTGACTGGCGTGCCGCCCCGCTGCCGCAGTGGCAGGCCGGGCAGACCGCCAGCGCGGAGAACGGCGGCAGCTCGCTGGCGGTGATGGAGGCGAGCAAGGACAAGGCCCTCGCCTACGCCTTCGTGAAGTACGCGGACAAGGACGCGGGTGTCCAGGCCCGCATCAAGGGCGGAGCCTTCCCGGCCACGACCGCGGACCTGAACTCCGACACCTTCCTGAACACCGAGTTCCCCTACTTCGGCGGTCAGAAGGCGAACCAGGTCTTCTCCGAGTCGGCCAAGAACGTGGTGCCCGGCTGGTCCTACCTGCCCTACCAGGTCTACGCGAACTCGATCTTCAACGACACCGTCGGCAAGGCCTACGTGTCCTCCACGCCGCTGCCCGACGCCCTCGCCTCCTGGCAGGACGCCTCGGTGAAGTACGGCAAGGACCAGGGCTTCACCGTCGGCAACTGACGGACCGGCACATCCCCTGGCCGGCCCGGCCGTTCCGCGACGCGGGACGCCGGCGCCGGCCCCCCTGGGGGCCCGCGGACCGCCGATCCCGGCGTTCCGCCCCCATAGACTGCAGACCAACCAGCGGCTGTGACGTGTGACGAGGTGTACGACGGACGTGGACGGGACCGGACAGAACTCGGTGGCCGGCGCGCAGCGGCGACGGCGCGGCGCGTCGATGGCCGACGTCGCCAAGCTGGCGGGCGTCTCCGCGCAGACCGTCTCCCGGGTCTCCAACGGTTTTCCCGGCGTCCTCGAGGAGACCCGGCAGCAGGTGCTCTCCGCGATGAAGCAGCTCGGCTACCGCCCCAACAGCGCGGCGCGGGCTCTGAAGAGCGGTGAGTTCCGCACCATAGGCGTCATTCTCTTCAGCCTGTCCAGCACGGGCAACATGCGCACCCTGGAGGCCGTCGCGTCCTCCGCCGCGCGCGAGGGGTACGCGACCACCCTGCTGCCGGTCACCGCGCCCACGCAGGACGGCGTGCGCGGTGCCTTCACGCGGCTCGGCGAACTCGCGGTGGACGGCATCGTCATGATCATGGAGGTTCACCTCCTGGACGCGATGACCGTGGCGCTGCCGCCGACGGCCCCTGTGGTCGTCGTCGACTCCGACGCCGGCGACCAGTACTGCGTCGTCGACACCGACCAGGCCAGTGGCGCGCGGGCGGCCGTCGAGCATCTGCTGGACCTCGGCCACGGCACGGTGTGGCACGTCGCGGGCCCCAAGGAGTCATTCGCGTCCGAACGCCGGGTCGGCGCCTGGCGGGAGGCCCTGGAATCCGCCGGCCGTGACGTGCCGCGACTGCTGCGCGGTGACTGGTCGGCGGAGTCCGGCTACGAGGCCGGGCTGCGGATCGCGGCGGATCCCGACTGCACCGCGGTCTTCGTCGCCAACGACCAGATGGCCCTCGGTGTGCTGCGCGCCCTCAACGAGCGCGGCAGGCGAGTGCCGGAGGACGTGAGCGTGGTCGGGTTCGACGACATCCCGGAGGCCGCCTCCTTCATGCCGCCCCTGACGACGATCCACCAGGACTTCGCCGAGGTCGGCAGGCGCTGCGTCGAGGGCGTGCTGCGCCAGATCCGGGACGACGTCGCGGAGCAGGGCACCACGTTGGTGCCCACCAGGCTCGTGGTCCGCGGCAGTACCGCCCCGCCCCCCGCCGACGGCTGACCGCGACCGTGTCATCTCCAGAACCTGTGAACTCGTGAACCTGTGAACCCACAGAACCTCGCCATCGCTCCCGCGCTGCGCGATGGCAACGCAAACATCCCACCCCGGCCTCCCTCGCGGACCCGCCCGCGAACACCCCGTGACCGCACCGCACGCACATGATCCCGACTCCACTGGAGGAGCCCCCGCCATGCCCCTACTGCGGACCGAAGGGAACGAATTCCGCCTCGACGGCGAGCCGTTCCGCATCATCTCCGGTGGCCTGCACTACTTCCGTGTCCACCCCGAACAGTGGCGGGACCGGCTGCGCAAGGCGCGCCTGCTCGGGCTGAACACCATCGACACCTACGTGCCGTGGAACCTCCACCAGCCCCGGCCGGACGAGTTCCACGCCGACGGCGGCCTGGACCTGCCCGCCTTCCTGGCGCTCGCCCAGGCCGAGGGGCTGCACGTCCTGCTGCGCCCCGGACCGTACATCTGCGCCGAGTGGGAGGGCGGCGGCCTGCCCTCCTGGCTGCTCGCCACGCCCGACATCCGTCTGCGCACCGCCGACCCGCGCTACCTGGAGGCCGTGGACGCCTTCCTCGACCGGCTGCTGCCGCTCGTCACGCCCCACCTCGCCACCAACGGCGGCCCCGTCCTGGCCGTGCAGGTCGAGAACGAGTACGGCGCCTACGGCGAGGACCCCGTCTACCTGACGCATCTCGAGGCGAAGCTGCGCCAAGGGGGTGTCGACGTCCCGCTGTTCACCTGCGACCAGCCGGCCGATCTCGCCCGCGGCAGCGTCCCGGGCGTCCTGAGCACGGTCAACTTCGGCAGCCGGCCCGCGCAGAACCTGGCGGCGCTGCGCGAGCACCAGCCCGAAGGCCCCCTGATGTGCACCGAGTTCTGGAACGGCTGGTTCGACCGCTGGGGTGGCGTGCACGTCGTCCGCGACGCCGCCGGCGCCGCCGCCGACCTCGACGACCTGCTCACCGCCGGCGCCAGCGTGAACCTGTACATGTTCCACGGCGGCACGAACTTCGGCTTCACCAACGGCGCCAACGACAAGCACACCTACCGGCCGACGATCACCTCCTACGACTACGACGCGCCCCTGGACGAGGCCGGCGACATCACCCCCAAGTACCTCGCCTTCCGCGACGTCCTCGCCCGGCACACCGCCGTCCCCGACGGCCCCCTGCCCGAGCCGTCGAAGAAGCTCAACCTCCTCGGCGTCCGGCTCACCGGGACCGCGCCCCTGCTCGGCTCCGCCGACCGGCTGGGCGAGGCGGTGGCCGGCCCCCGCCCGCTGACCATGGAGGAGCTGGGCCAGGACTTCGGCTTCGTCCTGTACGAGACCGAGCTCGCCGAACCCGGCCCCACCCTGCTGCACTTCGACGGGATCAAGGACCGCGCCCAGGTCTTCCTCGACGGTGCCCCCGCCGGGACCCTGGAGAGGGAGCAGCACGAGAGCGCCCTGGCCCTCACCGTCCCGGCCGGAGGCGCGACCCTGACGGTGCTGGTCGAGAACCAGGGCCGGGTCAACTACGGCCAGGGCATCCACGACCGCAAGGGCCTGACCGGCACCGTCACGGCGAACGGCAGCGTGCTGACCGGCTGGCGCAGCAGGCCCCTGCCGCTGGACGACCTGTCCGGACTCGCCTTCGCCACCGCCGCACCGCAGCCCGTGGGGCCCGCGTTCCACCGCGGCACCTTCGAGCTGGAGGCCGCCGCGGACACCTTCCTCGACCTGACCGGCTGGACCAAGGGCAACGCCTGGGTCAACGGCTTCGCGCTGGGCCGCTACTGGTCCCGCGGCCCCCAGCGCCGCCTCTACGTCCCGGCACCCGTACTGCGTCCCGGCACCAACGAGCTGGTGGTCCTGGAACTGCACGCCACCGCCCGGACCGCCGTCGACCTGTGCGACACCCCGGACCTCGGCCCGCTGGAGGAGTAGCGGGGACACCGGAGAGTCCGGTTGCTCCCGGGGACGGGCATCCGTCCCCTGTGGACGCGGGCAGCACATGACCGAGGGGCACGACCGGGATGTCCCGGTCGTGCCCCTCAGCTGTGGGACGTCCCCGCCGCCGCCGGTCGCGACCACGATCGATCACGACGGCATCGCGGGCAGACCCTTCGTCATGCCGATGTGACTACTTCTTGAAGCCGTAGTTCATCAGCTTCGTCGCGTCCGACGCACGGCTGGTCGCCGAGGGGGCCGCGAGAACGGTGCCGATGACCGTCTTGCCGTTGCGGGTGGCCGCAAAGACCAGGCAGTACTTGGCGACCGAACCGGAACCGGTCTTGATCCCGATGGTTCCGGAGTAGCTGCCCAGCAGCGTGTTGGTGTTCGCCCACGACATGTAGCGGTAGCCGCCGGTCTTCGTGGTGACCTTCTGCTTCGTCGACTTGGTCTTCACGACGGTGCGGAAGGTCGCGTACTTCATCGCGTTGCTGGCGAGCTTGGTCAGGTCGCGGGGGGTGGAGTAGTTCGCCCCGTTCCCGATGCCGTCGAACGAGTCGAAGTGGGTGTTCTTCAGACCCAGGCTCTTGGCCGTCGAGTTCATCTTGCCGATGAACGACTTGACCCGTGCGGCCCGCGAGGTGCCCGTGCCGTACTTGTCGGCGAGGGCGTACGCCGCGTCGCAGCCGGACGGGAGCATCAACGCGTACAGCAGCTGACGGACGGTCACCTTGTCACCGACGATCAGGTGGGCCGACGAAGCGCCCTTGGAGACGATGTAGTCGCTGTACGCCTTCTGGATCGTCACCTTGGTGTCAAGGTTCAGATGCGGCTGGGCGAGCACGACACGAGCCGTCATGATCTTGGTGGTGGAACCGGTGGAACGACGGGTGTCGGCGGCCTTCGAGTAGAGGGTCTTGCCGGTCCCGTTGTTCATCACGAAGCCGCCCTTGGCGGTGATCGTGGGCGTCGCGATCGTCGCGGCGTGAGCCGGGGCGACGAGCGCTCCGGCCGACATCACTGCTCCCGCAGTGATCGTCACCGCGGAGACGCGGGACATGTTCTTTATGCCGTTTTTCAAAGCGTATACCTCAAATGCTCCTATGGGTTGATGGCATGACGAGGCCATCCCCCTAGAGACTCCTGAGGCGGGTAAAAGGATGCCCATCTCATCGTGAGAAATTTCTCAGTTCTTTCATGATGTGCGCAGGTGGAAATACCGAATCATCCCGTTACAGGGGATTTGCGGCCGATGGACTCCCCGGCCCACTGCCGAACCCCCCGTCGCCACCCGACACCTCACATCCGGTGGGCAGTTGCCTCCCGGCAGACGACGGAGCGTCCACCTCGCACGGCGCCTTCGGGGCGTGTCACACATGCGGCAGCCATAAAGCCTTTCCGCCGGGAGGACGGAAGCAGTTTCATGCGCCAGCGGTCCGATCGGACCACGCCGCTGACGAGCTGAACCGCTGACGCTCCGCCACTCACCCGGGACCTTCCCGCCGACGGTGCCGCCCGGCGGTGGGGACACACCTCCTTCGCGCCGCCGGAGCAGCCGGCTACCGGCCGACGGGCTCGGGAGGCGTCGTCGGGGCGGCGGCATCGGCGGCCACGGTTGCCTGGGCTCCGAGGCCGTGGGGCAGGCTGCGTACCGCGGCGGAGGCCAGGGGAGCCAGGACCGCCGCGGCGTAGACCACGCCCGCGACCGCGGCCACCTGGAACCCTCCGAAGCGGTCGGCGAGCGGCGCCACGCTCAACTGCCCGAGCGGGATGGCGATGTAGGACAGCAGGTCGTCGAAGGACGACACGCGCGACAACGCGTGCGGCGGGACGTGCTCCTGCAGCGAGGTGTCCCATCCGACGGACGCGACGGAGGAGCCCAGGCCGGCGGTGAAGGCGGCGGCGATCAACCAGGGCGCGTGCAGATGCGCACCCAGTGCCAGGAGGGGCAGTGCACCCAGTACGCTCACGAGCTGGCCCAGCCGGAGCAGGTGCCGGACGGTCAGCCGGTACATCAGGGCGCTCATCACGAGCAGGCCCGCGCCGCGGGCGCTGAGCACGAAGCCCCAGGCCGCTTCGCCGTCGGCCTGTCGGGTGAGCTCGGGACCCAGGATCTGCCAGGTGCCGACCTGCACCAGGTTGACCACGCAGAAGGCGAGCGACACCGTCCAGACCCAGCGGATCCGGCGGTAGGCGTCCCAGCCCTCGCGGATGTCGGTGAGCAGACTCGCGGAACGGCGGCTGCCGGACGGACCGTCGAGGGGAGCCAGGCGGGTGAGGCAGGCGGCGGCGAGCAGGTAGGTCAGCGCGTCGAAGGCGATGGCCGGGCCTCCGCCCGTGGCCGCCACCAGCACGCCCGACAGGCTCGGCCCGAGGATCTTGGTGGCGTTGCGTACTGATCCCAGCAGCGCGTTCGCCTGACGGAGCCCGTCGCCCGGGACGAGTTGGGGCAGGATGCCGCGCAGGGCCGGCGTGGTGAAGGCGGCGAGGACGCCGTTCGCGAATCCCAGCGCGGCCACCGGGACCAGGGCGTAGCGGCCGGTCAGCAGCAGGGCGGCCACACCGCCCTGGGTGAGGGCCGAGCCCAGGTTCGCGGCCACCAGCAGGGTACGGCGCGGAAGGCGGTCGGCCGTGGCTCCGCCCACCACCAGGAACACGAGCAGCGGCACCATGTAGACGGTGAGGACCACGCCCAGGTCGCCGGGGCTTCCCGAGGCGTCCAGGACGGCGAAGGCCAGCGCGACCGGGGCCATCGCGCTTCCGAGCAGGGACACCGACTGCGCGGTGAAGAACCAGCGGAAGCCCTTGTTCAGCAGGAGGGGTGAGAGCACGCACCGCAGTCTGCGGAAGGAGCCGGCCCGGGCACTATCGTTTCGGCAGGAGGCGAAAGATGACCCTGCTACGGATGAGTTCCCTGGCCCTGTCGCGGTCCCGGTTCGCGCTGTCGCCGCTCGCCGAGACGCTCGCGTCCATGATGGTGCTGGCCGCCCCGTACGCCGACCCCTGGCTGGCCCCCTGGCACGCCCGTCATCGCGGCGCGTTCCTTGCCGCTCTCGACGCCGACCCCTTCGCCAAGGGGCTGGTCAGGCTGCTGGGCTCGACCAAGTGGATGCCCGCCCACGTCGTGCTCCCGCCCACCGGCGGCATGCGCACCGTCCTGGACGACGAGCTCGCCCATGTGGCGACCATGCCCGACGCCCAAGTGCGGGCCGAGCTGGAGGAGTCGGTGGCGCACAGCTGGGAGCAGCACGCGTTGGACCAGTGGCTGAGCGGACGCAACTGGGCCGCCAGGACCGCGGACCTGTTCCGCTCCACCTGGACCGCTCATGTCGCGCCCGACTGGCCCCGCCGCCGGGCACTGCTGGAACGGGACGTCACCTACCGGGCCGGGCTGCTCGCCGCCTACGGCTGGCCCCGCGCCCTGGAGCAGATGAGCCGCCGCAGTGCCTGGGTCGGCACCGACGCCATCCGCTTCAGCGACCGGCCCTCCCCGGACCGCTTCGTCGGCGAGGACGGCATGCAGTTCATACCGATCGCTGCCATCTCCGCGGGCACGTGGCTGTGCGAGGCGCCACCGGCCTCCTACGCCCTGGTCTACCCGGCCCGCGGCAGCGCCGCCACCGACCCGCGCCCCGAACCCGGCCAGGCGCTGGCGCGCCTGATCGGTACCGGACGCGCCGCCATCCTCCACGAACTGAGACGCCCCGCCACCACCAGCGAACTCGCCGCCCAACTCGGCCTGTCGCTCGGCACCGTGGGAGGCCACCTGACCGTGCTGCGCGACGCGGACCTCGTCACCGGGACGAGGATCGGCAGACGCGTCGTCTACCACCGCACCACGACCGGCGACCTGCTCGCCGGCCGGCACCAGGACCCATGACGTCGGTCCGTGACTCAGCCGCTCTTCGCCGCCTCGACGGCGCGCCGCAGGCTCTCCCTGAACGACTCCCCATCGGGGTCGCCGCCGAGGGCGAGGTGCAGCGACCCGGCCTCGGACTGGTGCGACCAGCGGGCGAACACCGACACTCCGGTGTCGTGCGCCCAGCGCGGATCGACGTCGGTGACCGTGATCCCGTCCAGGCGTGCGGAGTGTGCCGTGACACTGCCGGTGTGCCCGACGGCAACCGCGACCAGCAGATGCCGGGGCAGCACCACGGCCGCCGTCAGTGTCTCGGGCAGGGGCCTTCCCCCGAGCAGTCGCCCGACGCCGGTTCGGCGCCGGGGCACGCTGCGGGTCTCCACGCAGCAGACGGCGGTTGCCGTGACGTCACCGAGCAGTTCGCCCTCGGCCTCGGCAAGGATCGCGGTCCGCAGCCCGGAATCCAGATGCCCGACCGCGCACCCGCGGCTCGAGCGGTCGTACAGCTGCTCAGCCATCCGCGCATCGTAGCTCCGCCACAACTCCCGTGCGGCCGGAATGCCCTGGCCTTCCGCGCTCGGTGGTCCCCGGTCATCCCGGCAGCGATGGGGAACACCCGTGCGATCGCCGCGGCGGTTCGGCATGCGCGCCTGAGAGGGCCGGCACCATCAGCGGGGCGTGGCCGGCGCCCGGGCGTCTCCACCGGTCAGCCCGCCTGAGCGGGCTGCCCGTCGACGGGGATGTCCAGGCGGCCGGCCACCGTGGTGAGCGCTGTGCCCAGCGGGAGCGCGACGCGGGTGCGGGCGTACCGGTCGCCGCGGGTCGCGTCCCGGTTGACGATCAGCACCGGCTTTCCGGCCTCGGCCGCCTGCCGGACGAACCGGAGCCCGGACATCACCGTCAGCGAGGAGCCCAGGACCAGGAGCGAGGCCGCCTCGGTCACCAGCGCACGGCAGTGCTCGACCCGCCCCGGCGGAACGGCCTCGCCGAAGAACACCACGTCGGGTTTGAGCACGCCGCCGCAGACCGTGCACGGCACCACGTGAAAGTCCCGTACCTGGTGGTCGGTGAGGTCGGCGTCGCCGTCCGGGTTGATGCCCGCGGCCACCGGTTCGAAGCCCGGATTGGCCTCCTCCAGCCGCCGCGCGAGCTCGCGGCGCGGGCTGAGGGCGCCGCAGGAGAGACAGACGACCCTGGCCAGGCTCCCGTGGAGTTCCACGACCGCTTCGCTGCCGGCGGCCTGGTGGAGGCCGTCGACATTCTGCGTGATCGCGCCGGCGAGCAGGCCGTGCCGTCCGAACGCGGCCACGGCGCGGTGCCCGGCGTTGGGCAGGGCCCGGCCGAAGGTCCGCCAGCCCAGGTGACTGCGCGCCCAGTACCGGCGCCGGGCCTGGGCGTCGGCGGTGAAGTCCTGGTAGGTCATCGGGGTGTGCCGGCTCAGGCTGCCGCCCTCGCCCCGGTAGTCGGGGATGCCCGACTCCGTGGAAATACCCGCCCCGCTGAGGACCAGCACGCCCCCGGTGCTCAGCGCCTCGGCGACCGGTTCCAGGTCCGTGGTGCCGGGCGGTAGGTCCTCGGTCGGGGTCCAGCTCAAAGTAGGGCGCATGCGCATGCCGCCAGGGTACGGAACGCACCGCCGGTGCACGTTTCCCCCTGCCGGGCGCGGGCCCCCCTGTGGCTGCCCCGGGGGGTAACCACGACCGTACGGGTCAGCCCCGCGGCCGGGGAGGGGCCACGTGGCCGGCCCGGTTCCCGGAGGCCGTGTCCTCGGCCGGCTCGTCGGCCGTCCGGTCCAGGAGGAGTCGCAGCGATTCCGCGGAGGCGCTGCCGGGCTCGGCGGTGTGGACCACGAGGGCCTGTGCGGGGTCGTCGGCCACCCGCAGCGTCTCGTAGAAGAGGGTGAGGTCCCCCACGACCGGGTGATGGAAGCCCTTGGTGCCCGAGGTCTTGTCCCCCACCGGGCTGCCGCCCTGTCCATGCGCTGGAGGAGTCGACGCTGGTCATGAACCAGGAAACCAAGATCCCCCCAACCTCTTTCAGAGACCCGAGTCGATCGTGTGAGACTTGTTGTACAGGTCGCACGCCCGACCCGATCGGCCCTCCGGGCATGCCCCGCAAGCTCCTCCGTTCCATCACCCCCTATGCGACGAGGAAGTACCGGCCATGGGCCAGGAAACCGCACGTCCTACCGATGCCCCGGGAGGGTCCCGCCCCGCCGGCGGCCCGCCCGTGGACGGACTCAAGGCCGCTCTCGGGCCCTTCGGGATCTTCAGCCACGAACTGCGCTCCGAGGACCCGGCGCAGCAGGACCGGATCCGCCGGGCGGCCGCCGACGTCGAGAACCTGGGATTCGGCGCCATCTGGCTCGGCGGCAGTAGCAGCGTGCGCCACGCCGCCCACCTGGCCGCATCGACGGACCACGTCGTGCTGGCCACCGGAATCCTCAACATCTGGTTCGAGGACGCCCACAGCGTCGCGGCGCAACGCGCCGACCTCGAACGGAGCCACCCCGGCCGGTTCCTCCTCGGTCTGGGCGCGAGCCACGCCGCACTGGCCCGCGACTACCGGCGCCCCTACTCCACGATGGTGGAGTACCTCGACGCCCTCGACGCGGCCGCCCCGCCCGTCCCGGCCGACCGCCGCGTCCTGGCGGCGCTCGGCCCGAAGATGCTGGGACTCTCCCGCGACCGGGCCGCCGGCGCCCACCCCTACCTCGTCACGCCCGAGTACCTCGAACAGGCCCGCGGCATCCTGGGACCCGAGCCCCTCCTGGCGCCCGAGGTCACCGTCGTCCTGGACGACGATCCGGCAACGGCCCGCGCGACCGCTCGCGGCTTCCTCGGCTACTACCTCGCACTCCCCAACTACGCCGCCAACCTCAAGCGACTGGGCTACACCGACGACGACCTCGCCGACGACGGAAGCGACCGCCTCGTCGACGCCCTCGTCGTCCGGGGCACCGACGACACCATCCACCACCGCCTGCGTCAGTTCCTCGCCGCAGGCGCCGACCACCTGGCCCTCCAGGTCATCACCGCAAGCGGCGACTCCGAGCCGCCGCTCCCCCAGTGGCGCCGCCTCGCCGCCCTCACCTCCGGGCTCACCCGCTGACCTGAGCACGGGGACGGCGTTCCCCGAGCGCGCGGGGCGACAATGAGGTCATGAGCGATGAGCCTTGGCACCAGGGTGGCGAGCCGGCCTGCATGCTGCATCTGGTGTGTCCGGCGTGCGGCCGCGTCCGGGAGCGGCCGGGCAGCGCTGTCTGCGAGCACTGCGGGGTGCGACTCGCCGAGGAGACAGTGGCACTCGGCGACGAAACAGGCGGACGCGCGCGGGACCGTGACAGCGCCGGCCGGGCGCGCAACGCCCGGCCGAGGGACGGCCTGGGCAGGCCCCTGCCCTACGGCGCCGAAGGGGTCACCAGGCAGCCCGAGGGAGTCATCCGCTCCCCGGAGGAAACCCTGCGGGAAGCGCAACGGCTGCTCGACGCCGGAATGCCGTTCCATGCCCACGAGGTACTGGAGGACAGGTGGAAGGCCTCGCCGGACGACGAGCGGGCCTTGTGGCGCGCACTCGCCCAGCTCGCGGTCGGCCTGACGCACGCCGCGCGGGGCAACGCCAAGGGCGCCTCGGCTCTGCTGTCCCGAGCGGCCGACGGCCTCGACCCGTACGCCGGCGCCTCCCCGTACGGTGTCGACGCCGCCGCGCTGGTGACCTGGGCGCGAGCACGGACCGGCGGGCGGGACGGCATACTGCCGCCACCTCCGTTGCACCGGCGATGAGACGAGCGCCGGGCTCGGAAAGCGATCCGGATCCACTTCTCACCCGTCGTCCGTGGGTCGATACTCTGCCCAGCGCCGGATGAGGGTCCACGCGCTGAGGCCGTCGGAGAGGCCAGTGGAGGCCGAGATGCTGTTCAAAGGGCTGCCGCAGGGGTCCCTGCCCAGGCTGGAGCGCCCGGGACCGTTGCGCGAGCGGGTGTACGAGACGTTGCTGCACCTGATCGGCTCACGGTCACTGCCGCCCGGCACGCACCTGGTGGAGAGTGAGCTCGCGACCCGTCTCGGGGTCTCCCGGCAGCCCGTGCACGAGGCGTTGCAACGGCTCGACGCCGAGGGATGGGTGGACCTCCGTCCCGCGCAGGGTGCCTTCGTCCACGAGCCGACCGGGGAGGAGACCGACCAGCTCTTCGTCGTCCGCACGCTGTTGGAGACCGAAGGAGCGCGGCTGGCCGCGGTCGGCCCGTCGGCCCAGGGACTGCAGCGGCTCGACGAGCTGTGCGCGACGGGCGAGGCCGCGGTCGCCGCCGACGACGTGGACGCGGTGGTGGCGGCGAACGCCACGTTCCACGCCTGCGTCATGGAACTGGCGGGGAACGCCGTGCTCGCGGAGTTGGCGTCCCGCGTCGAGCACAGGGTCCGCCGCTCCTACACGCCCATCGTCCGCCAGGCGTGGGTGGAGCACCGCGAACTGGTCGCGGCTATCGCCGCACGCGATGACACACGTGCCGAGCAGGTCATGCGCGCCCACACCCAGGACGCCAGAACGCGCTTCCCCCCGAGGTCGTAGGACTGTCGCCCCGGCGGTGGGAGGTCACGCCGGGGGCTGTGCCGGGTGGCGGAGCAGCCTCCCGGCCTTCTCCTCGAGCAGGGCCACCGCGAGCAGTTCACCGTCGGCGGGACCGTAGTGTTCGAGTGCCTCCTCATGGAGGCGGCGAACGGTGTCGGCTATGGCGTACGGCGTACCGAAGTGCGCCGCCAGGGCCGTCACCGCGGCGAGTTGGTCACGGATGTGGTCCAGGCCGAAACTGGCGAGGTAGTCGCCGCCGAGAAGGGCGGGCAGATCCCGCCGGATGAACGCGGTCGAGGCCGGGCTCTCGGCCAGGACCGCGGTGAGCACGCCCAGATCGATACCCGCGCGATCACCCAGCAGCAGCGCCTCGGCTGTGGCTGCCGCCTGGCCGAACCACAGGAGGTTCACCAGCAGTTTGGCGGTGTAGCCGGCGCCGAATCCCCCGAGGTGGGTGATGCGGTCGGCGACCGCGGACAGGAGCGGGCGATGACGCTCCAGGAGAACGGCGTCACCTCCGGCGAACAACCGCAGCCGTCCCGCGGCGGCATCCGCGGGAGAGCCACCGATGGGGGCCTCGAGGACGCCGACTCCGCGGGCGGTGGCCCGGTCCCGGCAAGGAGCCGCCGCTGTCGGCGTGTTGCTGCTCATGTCGATCCAGACGGCCCCTGGCGCCAGCGCCTCCAGCACACTGTCCTCGATCGCCTCGGCCACCTCGGCCGGCCCTGGCAGCACGGTGAGCAGCACCTCCGCCCCGGTCGCCGCGGCCAGGGCTGAACCGGGCCACCGGGCCCCGCGGGACACGACCGCCTCCCGGCGTTCGGGCCGGACGTCGAAGGCCCGCACCTCGTGTCCCGCGCGGACGAGATTGCCGCACATGGGTTCACCCATGCGCCCCACACCGAGAAGGCAGACTGTCGACACAGGCGGATGCTATATCGGTCGAACGCCACCACTCCCACGAGGTCGGTCCCGCCTCCAACGCCGTCCCGACCACCCGGCGCCGGGCCCAGGCACGACGGCCTCGTCCGGGCCTGCGAACAGTGGCGTCACAGGTGGTACGGGTACAGGCTGACGCTGTGCCGCGCGACGCGGACCCCCACCCATGTGGCATCGGCGCCCTGGGGCGGTGGCGGGTCAGAAAGGTCGAACAGGATCGATGCGGCACCCGCGTCCAGAAAGGCCGCTCCGTCCACGGTGAGGTGCAGTCGGCCGCGGAGAACGATCCGGTCCGCCTCATCTGACACCCTCACGGGCCGGCCCACCGATCTGCACGGGCAGATCCACGACCAGGCCGGCTTGCAGGCCGCGCTCCTTGCGTCGGCCGCCATGCCGCTCCTCGCAGGCGAACCCATCGAGATCAACGGCCGATCCTTCGTCGACGCCGGTGTGAGCGAGGCGGTGCCCGTACGGACCGCCGTGGCGCAGCGGGCCACCCACAGCGTGGCACTCCGTACGCGGCGTGCGGACGAGACCGCGTCCGCTCCGTCCGCCGTCCAACGCCTCGTGATGTCGCGCTGGTTCGCCCGGCGCGCACCAGGAGCCCTCACGCCGTGGCTGCAGCGTGAGGCGGTCAGAGGGGAGGAGGAACGGATCCTGGCCTCGCATCCCACGACCCTGCAGATCCGCCCGCCCCTCGGCAGCACGGCGATCGGCCAGACGGAGCGCCGCCCGGATCCGCTGCGCATGGCGGTCGACACCGGCCGGCAGGCGGCGCTGGACGCACTGGCGGGCTGCTGCGACAAGCCGCCGGCAGTGGGCTGAGTCGACGCTTCGCGAGGGTGGCGGGCCGGTCACCGGCCCGCACCTGGAGCCACCCCGCCTGCCGCCCGGTGGTCACCCGGCGCCGGGTGTCAGCTGAGCCTGCACCAGGGGCCCGTACCGCGCGACGAGGTCGTCGGTGCCGGACTCCCGCATGACCGGACCCCGCGCGATGCCGTACATGACGCCGAACCCGAGCAGCGCGCCCAGGGCGAGCTCCGCGCGCAGCCCGGCATCGGGGCCGGGCAGCCGGCGGGTGAGCCGCTCGGTCACCTGGGCGTGGAAGTTGGCGCGCAGGACGTCCCCGGAGTCGCTCTGCAGGGACGCGAAGACGATCCGCAGGACGGGGTCGGTGCCGTGGTGGCGCTGGGTCTCCAGTACATGGCGGACCATGTGGTGGCCCAGCCGGTCGAGCGGCGCGTCCAGCAGTGCTTCCGCGTCGCTCTCGAAGGACAGCACCCGGGCGAACAGCGCCTCCTTGCTGCCGAAGTACTTCAGGACCAGCGGGGGGCTGACGCCCGCCCGTTCGGCCACCGCCTTCAAGGTGATGTCGGCGTGCGCCTGCCGGGCGAGGAAGTGGCGCACGGCCCGCAGGATCGCGGCCTTGGTCGCCTCCGCGTCCCGGCGCCCGCCAGGGCCGGCGCCGTGGGAGGCAGCGCCGTCGGAAGCGCCGGCGCTCACGCGTCCTCCATGGTCTGGGTCCGGGTCGGCGCCACCTGCCCGGAGCCCCGCCCGGCTCGGCGCTCCGCACGGTCGCCGGGGATGGACAGCGCGGCGCCGATGGCGGCGACCGCGACGACGCCTGCCAGGGTGAAAGCGAGCTGGTAGCCGGGGAGGGTCGGCACGGGTATGCCCGCGACCGGGCTGGTGTGGTGGACGAGTACGGCGGCCACCGCCGCGCTCGACGCGGCCTGACCGATGGTGCGCATCAGCACGTTGACGCCGTTGGCGGAGGCGCTCTGCTCGGCCGGCACGGCTCGCAGGATCAGGGTGGGCAGCGCCGAGTAGGCCAGCGTGGTGCCGCTGGAGATCACCGTCGCCCCGACCAGGATCACCCACAGGTCGCGGCTGTCCACGACGCGGATCACGTAGCCGAGGGCGATGACGGCAGCGCCGAGGGCCAGCGTGATCCGCGGACCGCGGGCGGCGGAGATCCGGGCCGAGACCGGTGACAGCAGCAGCATGGTCAGGCCCGCGGGCAGCAGGCACAGGCCGGTCTCGAAGACGGTCAGGCCGAGGCCGTACCCGGTCGCCTCGGGTGCCTGGACCAGTTGCGCGGTGACGAGGGAGTTGGCGTAGAAGGCGAAGCCGGTGAGCATCGCCGCCACGTGTGAGAGCCCGACCCGGGGGCGGGACGCCAGGCGCAGGTCGACCAGCGGATGCGCGCTGCGCAGCTGCTGGAGCCACCACAGCGCGAGGACGATCACCGCAGCGACGAACAGTCCGACGATGCGGCCGCTGACCCACCCCCACTGCCCGCCCTGGGACACGCCGAGCAGCAGGCAGATCAGCCCCGCCGCCAGCCCCAGTGCCCCGACGACGTCGAACCGGCCGCTCCCTCGGTCCGGCGAATCGGCGATCGCCCACCAGACGCCGGCCACACCCAGCGCGCCGAGGGCGCTGGTCAGCCAGAACATGGTGTGCCAGTCCGCGTACTGCACGACCAGCGCGGCGAGCGGCAGGCCGAGGGCGGCGCCGATGCCGACCGTGGAGCTCATCATCGCGACCGCCGAACCCCGCCGCTCGGGCGGCAGTTCGTCACGCAGCACGCTGATCGACAGCGGCACCACGGCGGCCGCGGCACCCTGCAGTGCCCGGGCCGCGATCAGGATCCCGATCTGCGACGACAGGGCGCACATCACCGAGCCGAGGGTCATCAGGGCCAGGGCCCCCGCCAGAACCCGGCGCTTGCCGTACAGGTCACCGGCGCGGCCGAGCACCGGGGTGAGCACGGCGCCGGACAGGAGGGTGGCCGTCACCATCCAGGAGACGGCACCCGCCGAGGAGCCGGTGAGCCGGGGCAGGTCCGGCAGCAGGGGGACGACCACGGTCTGCATGACGGCCATGAGGATGCCGCCGAAGGCCAGCACCGGCACGGTCATACGCTTGCGCAGACCGTCCGGGACGCGCCCGGTACTGGTCGTGTCGGGTATCGGGGCGGGCTGGGCCATCACGTCTCCAGACGAGCCGTACAGTCGGTGAATCAGAATTCACCGTAGCGGGTGAATTCTGATTCACCAACACGGCCGTGCCCTGCTACGTGACCGGCGCGGGCACCGCGGCTGCTGCCGGCGCCGTCGAATCCGGCGCCCCGGCGCCCTCGACGAAGGCACGGGCGGCCGCGAGTTCGTCGCGCGCCGACTCCTCGATCGCACCCGCGATCGCGTAGGCGTCCGCCCCGATCGGCACCCGCACCGGTGCCGCGTCCGCCGCGACCAGGCGCAGGACATGGGCGGCGAACAGCTCGGGGCGGCTGAGGGCGGGGTTGTCCTCCATGCCCCGCAGACCCGCGCGCACCTCCCCCGTGCCCTGCGCGTAGGCGGGGATACGGGTGGCGGTCTCGGCCAGGGCGGTTCCGTAGCCCGTCGCGAACTGGCCGGGCTGCACCACGCTCACCCGGATCCCGAACGGGGCGACCTCCGCCGCGAGCGCCTGACTCATCCCCTCCAGCGCGTACTTGCCCGCCACGTACGCGGACAGGCCGGGAAAGCCCATGCGGCCGGCCAGCGAGGACACGTTGACGATGTGACCGGAGCCCTGGCCCCGCATCAGCGGGAGCGCCAACCGGACCAGGCGCCACGGCGCCACGGCCAGGACCTCCAACTGCGCGCGCAGTTCGTCGTCGGCCACCTCCTCCACGGCACCGAACAGGCCCGCCCCGGCGTTGTTCACCAACACGTCGAGTCCGCCGAAGCGTGCGACGGCATGGGCCACCGCCGCCTGGCACTGCCCTGGATCGCACACGTCCAGGGCCGCCGTCGTCACCCGGTCCGGGAACCGGGCCGCCAGGTCCTGCACGGACGAGGGATCGCGGGCCGTCACCACCACCAGGTCACCGGCCGCGGCGACAGCACCCGCCAGCGCCCGCCCCAATCCCGAGGAACACCCCGTCACCAGCCATCGTCGCGTCATGCGTCCCCCGTCGCCCACGGTCACCGATACGGCCGGGAGCCCGGCCGCCCGCGTCGATCGTGGCAGGCGGTCCGCTCCGGCCACAGGAGCGCACAGAGGCAGGAGCGGGGGCGCGCCGGGGGCGCGGGCGCGCGTCGCCCATGCCGCCGGGCCCGGACGTTCAAGGCCGCCAGGTGTCGGACGGCGGTTCGGGGCGGGACCGGGTGAGTTCCGGCTCCAGCCCCTGCGCGGGCGTGGTGAAGGGGCGTCCGACATCGGCGCGCCAGGCCTGGAAGGTGAGTGTGGTCGCGGTGACGACGACCAGGCCCAGCAGCCAGCCGCCCACCACGTCGCTGACCCAGTGCACGCCCAGGGCGACCCGGGTCCAGCCGACGCCGACGACCGTGATTCCGGCCAGGGTCCACGGCAGCGGGCGCCAGGCCCTTGGCACCACGGGAAGCAGAGCCAGCAGCAGCACGGCGCAGGAGGTGGTGGCCGTCATGGCGTGGCCCGAGGGGAAGGAGAAGCCGGGAGCGTGGGCGACCGGGTCCGGCAGGTGGGGGCGGGTGCGTTCCACGGTGTTCTTGGCGAGCAGCCCGGTCAGTCCGCCGGCGACGGCGGTGACCGCGGCCCAGACCGCGAGCCGCCAGGCCCGGCGGGTCAGCAGCCACACCGCCAGCGCGGCGACGAGCGTGCGCAGGGTCACCGGGTTCCAGACGACGTCGGTGAGGAACCGCAGGGCCTGTACCAGGCCGGGATGGTCCAAGGCCGTACGGTGCAGGTGGCCGGCGGTGCCCTGGTCCAGGCGGCGCAGTGGCGGCCATCGGGATTCCACGAGCAGCACGGCGAGAGCGAAGGGCACCGCCGTGATGGCGGTGACGGCCGTGGCGGCCGCCAGCCGGGCGCCGAATCGGGCGTCGGGTCCGAAGTGGCGGGTGAAGTGCGGTGTCGTCATGGGCGCGGACTCCTTCGCTGTCTCGGGTGGGCCGTCACACACCGGGGTCGTCGCCGGCTGGTGGCGCCACGCCGGCTCGCATCGCCTCCAGTTGCGCGGCGAACGCCAGCCCGAGGAAGAGCGCGACCGACGTGAGATAGGACCACAACAACAGGGCCACGAAGGCACTCAGCGGCCCGTACATGCTGGTGAAGGATCCGCTCGCGCCGACGTACAGGCTCAGGGCCCAGGTCGACGCGCTCCACAGCAGCAGGTAGACCGTCGCCCCGAACGCGAGCCAGGTGTAGCCGGGTTGGGCACGGCGCGGTGAGCGGCGGAAGATCGCGCTGGTGGCGAGCATCGCGAGGACGATGCCCAGCGGCCAGCGCAGCACGTCCCAGGCGTGGGTGGTGGCGGTGCCCAGGTGGTAGACCTCGGCGAGAGCACGGGTCAGGTCGGCGCCCAGCACGGTGAGGACGAAGCTGAGGCCCAGCGGCGCCCCGGCCAGCACGGCCATCACCAGCCCGCGGCTGTACTTGCGGAGGAAGGGGCGGTCGCGTTCCACGCCGTAGATGCGGTTGGCCCCGCGTTCGACCTGGCACAGCCCGGTGGTGACGTTGACGACGGAGAACAACAGCCCGAGCCACAGAGCCGCCTGGCCGCCGCTGTCGGTGTGCTGGTGGCTTTGCCGCAGGGCGTCGTCGATCACGTCCTGGCTGGGGCCGCCGGCGATCCGGCGGATGGTGATTTCGGCGACTCGGCCGATGTCGTCGGTGTGCAGGACACCGGACAGGCCGATCATGGCGATGGCCAGGGGGACGATCGACAGGACCGTCTGCAGGGCCAGCGCCCGGGAGTGGCTGAATCCGTCGGCGTAGCGGAACCGCACGAAGGAGTCGCGCATCAGGGGCCAGCCGCCGTAACGGCGCAGTGCGGCCCATGCCTCGTCGCCGGACAGTTCGTCGCCCCGCACGTCGGCTCGTTGCGGGACGCGGGTGGCTGTACCCATCGTTCTCCTTGGTGGCGGTGGCGGTGGCGGTGGCGGTGGCGGTGGCGGTGGGAGCAGTTCAACTGCCGGAGGTGAGGGCGCGATCGCCGGGTGTGCGGGCGTCGGCAGGCACGGGGGCGGCGGGACGGGTGGCGGGGAGATGGACGCGCAGTGCCGCCGGTTGCACCTGGATGGTCAGCCGGGTGCCGTCGGCGACGACGTCGCCGTCGAGTTCGCGTGCCTGGGGAGTGGCGAAGGCGATGTCGATCCGCCGGGCCCGGTAGTACTCCAGTGCCCCGTGGGCCACCAGCGGTCGGGTCGTGGTGCCGGTACCGCGGCGCTCGGCACGGCGGTGGGGCAGCATGCGCGCTCCGAGATATCCCGCGGCAGCCACCCATCCGACCGGGCCACGGGGGTTGAGCAGCACCAGGTCCAGGAATCCGCTGTCGGGGCGCGCCCGGGGCAGCAGCGGCAGCCCGCCCTGGAGGGTGCCCACATTGCCGATGAGGACCATCCGCGCCCGGCGACGCAGCACCGGGCCGCCGTCCAGACGGAGCGTCAGGCGCATCCGCGGGTCGGCCAGGTGACCCATCCCCGAGAGGACATAGGCGCTCCAGCCCAGGCGCGCCTTGAGGCGGTCGGACGCGTCGCGCACCATGGCGGCGTCGAGGCCAGCACCCGCCATGACGGTGAAGCAGGTGGCGGGCAGACCGTCGCCGTCCACCCGACCGACGTCGATGCCGGCGGGCTCCCCGGCCAGCGCCTGCTCGAGCGCGGCGGCCGCATCGGTGGGCAGGCGGAGGTTGCGGGCCAGCAGGTTACCGGTGCCGCAGGGCACGACCGCCATCGCGGTGCCGGTGCCGACCAAAGGGCCCGCGCAGGCACGTACGGTGCCGTCGCCTCCGCAGACCACGACCAGCGCGGTCCCGGGCACCGCGGCCAGAGCCTCCAGCCCACCGTCGGGGCGCTCCGCGGTGGTTGACGTCCAGTGCTGGTCGGTGTAGCCGTGGCGGCTCAGGACGGAGCGGACCTTCGCGGCCAGCTCGTCAGGGCAGGCGTACGGATGCCGTACGACGACGACCCGGCGGCCGCCCGGGCCCGCGTCGGCGGCCGCGGCGGCGCGGAGACGGGAGTCGGGCGGCCGGAGGGTGAACCCGCGGGCAGGCGGCACGGCCCGGGTCATGACGAACAGGGTGCAGGCTCCGTTGAGGAGACCGCCGATGACGTCACTGGGGTGGTGCATCCCCGCGTACAGCCGGGAGACCGCGGCAGTGGCCGGGACGATCAGCAGCGCCGCGGCCGACGGCAGCCTCCACGGACCGCGCAGAACGGTCGCCGCGAGCAATGCGAGCCCCCCGTAGAGAGCGAGCGCGGCGCCCACGTGCCCGGAGGGAAAACTCGAGGTCGGCGGGGCGTGCTCCAGATGCACAACATCCGGACGGGACCGGTTCACACACACGGTGACCAGGACGAAGACCGCCGACTGCGCGGCCACCGCTCCCCCGAGGAAGAGCGCCTCGCTCCACCACGGGCGCCGCGGGAGCACGAGCAGCGCCACCACACAGACGCAGGCCACCGCGATCACGCCCTGCGTACCGGCGATCGTCGACACTGCCTGCGAGGCGGCGTCGCCCACCTCGGTGCGGTGTGCGGCCAGAGCCCGGTTCACCCCGTCCTCCACCGACAGCGGCCGACCGGCCGCCCACGGTCCGGTGACCAGCGCGCCCAGGCCCACGAGCAGCGCCCACTGCAGGGGCAGCAGCAGGAACCACCGCGGCCGGATCATGGCCGTACCGCTATCAGTCCTCATGGAGGGCGTCTTACCCGCACTCGTCAGGTAATGGCGGTCCCTGCCCCCGGGCTGCGAGGCCACTGCCGCCGGCGCCCGAGTTGCGCAGGGCGGCGCCGGCGATGCCGCAGGCGAAGGTGGTGAGGCAGCGCGCCGTCAGCCCGGCTCGGTGTGCGGAGGCAGGGCTCCCCCGTCGACGGCACGCCGGAACCGTGCTCGGTGCGGGCGCAGCCGTGCATCGTCAGCGCGACCTGAACGCCCGGACCCGCGGGCGCTCCAGGTCGGAACGACTTCTCCTCGGTGCCGAAGGTTGCGTCCAGGTGCCCTTGTCGAGCGGTGTGGGCTCGTAGGCGCACGGCGCGGCGCACAAACCGTGAACAAGCGCAGGTGCCCCGGTCACCGCCCGTCCACTCGCCCGCGGCAGTCCGGCCGGCTGCCCCGGACGGCCATCACCCCCCGGTCCCGGGCCCGTTCGGAGCCGAGTGTCCCCAGCCCTCGCGCTGGAGCCGCGCCAGGGCGTGGACCGTGTCGTGTGTCGCCGGATACAGGTCCCGGTACAGGCGGTGCAGCCTGTCGTACGCCGCTCCCGCGGCCGCGTCCGGTACACATCGCTCACGTACGGGGTTCCACGTCGCGGTTGCCGCGTCATCGGTCAGCCGGGCGGCGAGCCGGGCAGCCCCGTAGCTCGCGCCGACCGTGACGGTGGGGATGTCCTGGGGCAGTCCGGTGACGTCGGAGACGATCTGCGTCCACAACCCGCCCCGCGTGCCCCCGCCGACGGCGACGACCCTCTCGACGCCTGCACCCGCCTGCCGCATGGCCTCGATGTTGTGGCGCACACCGTGCGCTGTGGCCTCCAGCGCGGCCCGGTAGAGGTCGCCGCGGGTGTGCTCGACGGTGAGACCCGCGATCACCCCGCGGGCGTCCGGGTCGGCGATCGGGGTGCGCTCGCCGGCGAAGTACGGGAGCATCGCGAGGCCGCGGGCACCGACGCCGCTCTCTGCGGCCTCCGCCAGCAGCACGTCGCGGCCGGGCGAGCCGAACAGGCCCCGCATCCACTCGGTCACCGCTCCGGAGGTGGCCATGCCGCCGGCCAGTGAGCGGGTGCCGGGGAAGGCGCCGGCCGTGCTCCACAACTCGGGTACGCGCAGGTGTCCGGCGACGGTGGCGATCAGGAACATCGTCGTGCCGTACATGAGCATCAGGTCGCCCGGCCGGGTCGCGTCGACGCTGACGGCCTCGGTCCAGGCATCGACGGTCCCGGCGAGCACCGGCGTGCCCTGCGCGAGCCCGGTCGCCGCGGCCGCCTCGGCCGTCACCGTTCCGGCCTGGTCACCGGGCCAGCACAGCTCGGGCAGTTCCGCGTGCGGCCACACCGCGCGCACCCACGGGCGGTACCAGTCCTGCGCCCGGGCGTCGTAGAACGGGACGGACTGGCTGGCCGAGTGGTGGTCGAGCACATAGGCACCGGTGAGCCGGTGGGCGAGAAGGGAGGCCGGCATGAACAACCGCCGGGCGGCGGTGAAGACCTCCGGCTCGTGTTCGGCCACCCAGGCCACCTTCGGCCCCACCGCCTGGGTGGACAGCACGCTTCCGCACCGGTCGAGGACGGCCGCGCGGCCGAGCTCTTCGTCGAGCCGGGCGATCTGGGCCACGGCCCGCGTGTCCACACCGTAGAGGATGGCCGGCCGCAGCGGCCGGTTCGAGGAATCGGCCAGGCAGACGCACGGGCCCATGCCGCTGACTCCGACCGCCTCCACCCGCCCACCGGCGGGCAGGAGTTCACGCGTGATGCCGCGGAATTCCCGCCACCACACCTCGGGATCCATCTCGACGTGTCCCGGTCGCGGGCGGGAGACGGTGTGCGTGCGCACCGCGGTCGCGATCACCTCGCCGGAGGCGTCGACCAGGACGCCCTTGCTGCTGGATGTGCCGATGTCGACACCGAGAAAGGTCACACCCCACGGTAGGGCGACCGGGCCCGGGTGCCGACTCCCCGTGTCTGCCGGGACTGGCCTCGGTGCCGGCGAGCGCCGCCACCGCATCACCGTGCGGACGGTGGGGCGAATTCCCTAAGGCAGGTTGATAAAGTAGCCTTAGCATATGAACGATGATCTGGACCCCGCCACGGTCGCCTCGGCCCTGCTGGCGAGCCTCAGCGTGCTCTTGCGACGGGTGCGTCAAGTGCCCGTCGAAGGCGGGCTCACGATGCCGGAGCGGACCGCGCTGTCGCATCTCGAACGCTCGGGCCCCACCACCTCCTCCGCACTGGCCCGGGAAGTCCAGATCACCGCACAGGCCATGGGAGCGACGCTCAGCGCCCTGCGGGTCCGCGGCCTGGTCGAGCGCCGCCCGGATCCAGAAGACGGCAGGCGCGTGGTGCTGACGGTGACCGGCGCCGGCCTTCAGGCGCTGAAGGACAAGCGCAACGCGCGGACCGAACTCCTCGCCCGCGCCCTGACCGGCGGCGCGTTCACCGCGGCGGAACTGGAGCAGCTCGCCGCGGCGGCCCCGCTGCTGGAGCGGCTGGCCCGGAACATCTGATGCCGGACGGAGAACCGAACCCGGAGGAAAGCCCGTTGATACCCGACCCTCCCGAAGCGCACACCGCCCGCCGGGCGGCCGGCGACCGGTACAAGTGGACGGCGCTGGCGAACACGACGGCAGCCGTCTTCATGTCCGCGCTGGACGGCTCGATCGTGCTGATCGCGCTGCCGGCCGTCTTCCGCGGCGTGCACCTGGACCCGCTGGCTCCGGGCAACATCGCCTACCTGTTGTGGATGATCATGGGCTACCGGCTGGTCCAGGCCGTGCTGGTGGTCACGGTGGGCCGTCTGGGAGACATGTACGGCCGGGTCCGGATCTACAACTGCGGATTCGCGGTCTTCTCCTTCGCCTCGATCCTGCTGTCCTTCGACCCCTTCGACGGGGGCCACGGAGCGATGTGGCTGATCGCCTGGCGCGTGGTGCAGGCCGTCGGCGGCTCGATGCTGACGGCGAACTCCGTCGCGATCCTGACCGACGCCTTCCCCAAGGAGCAGCGCGGCTTCGCCCTGGGGATCAACCAGGTCGCGGGCCTGGCCGGGATGTTCATCGGCCTGGTCGCCGGAGGACTGCTGTCGGCCTGGGACTGGCGGGCGGTGTTCTGGGTGAACGTGCCCGTCGGCGTGTTCTTCACGGTGTGGGCCTACCGCACCCTGCGCGAGACCGGCACACGAGGCGGCGGCAGGATCGACTGGTGGGGCAACATCACCTTCGGGGTGGGCCTCAGCGCGACCTTGATCGCGGTCACCTTCGGCCTGCAGCCGTACGAAGGCCACACCATGGGGTGGACCAACCCGCTGGTCGACGGGCTGATCGTCGGCGGACTGGCCCTCCTGGCGGCATTCGTCGCCGTCGAGAGACGCGTTCCCGCGCCGATGATCCGGCTGGGCCTCTTTCGCCAACGGGCCTTCACCTTCGGCAATCTGGCAGGCCTGGCCATCTCGATCGGCCGCGGCGGGATGCAGTTCGTGCTGATCATCTGGCTGCAGGGCATCTGGCTTCCGTTGCACGGCTACGACTACGGCGACACTCCGCTGTGGGCCGGGATCTTCATGCTGCCGCTGACCGCCGGATTCCTCGCCGCGGGCCCCGTCTCCGGGTACCTGTCGGACCGGCTCGGCTCCCGGGGCCTGGCCACCGGCGGCGCGCTGCTGTTCGGCGCCAGCTTCCTGGGCCTGATGGTGCTGCCCATCGACTTCAGCTACTGGATCTTCGCCCTGCTGATCGCGCTCAACGGGATCGCCAACGGCATGTTCGCCTCCCCCAACTCCTCCTCGATCATGGGCAGCGTTCCCGCAGACCTGCGCGGCGTCGCCTCCGGTATGCGCGCCACATTCCAGAACTCCGGCACCGCCGTGTCGATCGGCGTGTTCTTCTCCCTCATGATCGCCGGACTGGCCGGCAGCCTCCCGCACACCCTCACCGCCGGCCTGCGGGAGCAGGGCGTACCGGCCCACGTCGCCACCCAGGTCGGCAGCCTGCCACCCGTCTCGTCCCTGTTCGCCGCCCAGCTGGGCGTCAACCCGATCCAGCACCTGCTCGAGCCCAGCGGCACCCTGGCCCACCTGACCGCGGCGCAGCGACAGAGCCTGACCGGACGCGAGTTCTTCCCGGGCCTGATCGCCGGCCCCTTCCACTCCGGCCTGGTGATCGTGTTCGCCTTCGGCGCCACCCTCGCCCTGCTCGCCGCCATCGCCTCCCTCCTCCGCGGTGCCGGGCCCGCCACCCCGTCCTCACGACCTCGACCGGCCTCCACCGGTGACGCCGTCGCCCTGCGGCCGAAGGCCTGACAGGGACGCCGGACGGCTGAGACCGCCACGCCTCCGACCTCGCAACCAGCCGACCTCCACAGGAGCAACCACCTCCATGACCCTCACAGCGATCGACCCCCGGTCCGCGCTCGTCGTGATCGACCTGCAGAAGGGCATCGTCTCCGCCCTCGACGATCCCGCGGTCACCGACGCGGTCGAGCACGCCGCCCATTTGGCCGCCCAATTCCGCCGGCACACCCTGCCCGTGGTCCTGGTCAACGTCACCGGACGCGCCCCCGGACGGACCGAGGACGGACGGCCGGGGAGCAGAACGGCCGCACTGCCGACCGGCTGGGCCGACCTCGTCGACGAACTCGACGTCCAGCCGAGCGACCACCTGCTCACCAAGCGGCGCCGCAGCGCGTTCCACGACACCGGACTCGACACCCTCCTGCGCGACCTGGGCATCACCCAGATCGTGCTCGCGGGGATCTCCACCAGTTCAGGCGTCGAGTCGACCGCACGCTCGGCGTCCGACCACGGCTACCACGTCGTCCTGGCCACCGACGCGATGACCGACCCCGACGCAGAAGCCCACCGCCACAGCGTCGAGCGCGTCTTCCCCAGGATCGGCGAGACCGCCACCACCGCCGAGGTGGTCGACATGGTCGAGGCCACACGATGACCCTGCTCGGCCGGCTCCTGAACAACCGCAGAGCGGGCGAGACCCACACGGCCTGGAACCTGCCCAACCTGCAGGGCCCCGAGCTGCTGACGCTCACCAGCCGGCACTTCGCCGACGGCGGCTCCCTACCGCTGGAACACTGCGCGAAGCACATAGGCGGCGCCGACCGGTCCCCTCACCTGGCCTGGGCTCCGCTCCCACCCGGCACCGCACAGCTCCTGCTGGTCGTCGAGGACATCGACGTCCCCCTGGCCAAGCCCGCGGTCCACTGCACGGCCCTGATCGACCCGGCAGCCGGACACCTGGAGCCCGGTGCCCTGGCCTCGCGGCAGCCCGGCCCCGGGGTGCGGGTGCTGCGTTCCACCATCGGCCGGGGCTACCACGGTCCCGCGCCCATCAAGGGCCACGGGCCGCACCGCTACGTCTTCGAACTGTTCGCCCTGTCCGCCGCCGTGGACGGCACACCTGACACCACGCCGGTGGACCGGGCACGGCCCCGCGCCCTTCTGGGCGCCGTCACCGCCCCCGTACTCGGCCGCGGCCGACTCACCGGCGTCTTCGAACGCTGACACCGGGGCCGGGCCGCCCTCCGGGCAGCGTGCTGTGCGTTCTCCGGCGCAGCCTGAGAACGCACAGCACGGGACCGGGTCACAGGCCGAAGGCTCCGCCTTCCACAAGGATGAGCAGGCCGATGGCGACGAGAACCAGCGGCAGCAGGACGTGACCCCCGCGGGCGAGGCCCCTGGCGACAACCGGACGGGTCGCGAACCAGCGGCCCGCGAAACACCACACCGCCACCAGCGCCAGGAACACCACGGCGTACACGCTCATCCCGCCGACGCCCGCGGTGGTGAGGACGGGAACGTAGACGCCGATGTTGTCGCCGCCGTTGGCGAAGGTGACCGCGGCGACCTCCAGCGGGCCCGGACCGCTCCCCCCGGCCCGTGTCCTCTCCTTCGTTCCGCCTCGCGGCGGCCCTTCCACGCCTGCCACGCGGATGTGAGGCCCAGCGCGACCGGCAGCAGACCGAGGTAGGGGACGGCGGACCCGGGCAGGAGCGTGGCGCCGAACGCGGCCGCCACGGCGACAGCGAGGATCGCGGTGAGCCCAGGTACTGACCGAGCACGATGCGGCCCGTGGAGCCGCGGTGTCCGGCGCCCTGGGCGAAGAACAGCGCCAGTACCAGGATGTCGTCGATGTTGGTCACGGCGAACAGCCCGGCCGCCTGCCCGATGACGCCTGGACTCTCAGGTGGGTCGTCTTCCTCTCGGAGCCGGGGACCAGGCGACGGATACCCGGTGCGGGTGACGGTGCCGTCCTCCGGATCACGCCGCTGGCCCGACGAGGGGACGGCCCCCGCGTGCGCGGCGACGGGGACCGTCGGCACGCGTCTCGTTCCGCACAGCCGGCGGCCGCCAAACGGCCGTCAGCGCCCCGTCAAAAAGGCGTACATGGGACGGTCGCGGTCTCCCCGGGCGCCTGCCGTCGCCGTGTTCGGGCAATGTGGGAGGTGGAGTGGTGCGCGGCTTCGCTGGAGCATCCCTGGTCGCGATCCTGGCCGTCTTCGCGCTGGTCGGGCTCGGCTGCTGCCTGGTGGTGATTCCCGCACGGACGAACCGCTTCCTCAACGAAGCGTTCGTCGTCGTCCCCGTGGTCGGCGGCAGACGCCACGGGCTGAAGCGGGCGATCGCCACGGCGGTCGGCGCGACCCTGATCGTCCACGGCGTGTACTTCGGCGACCATGTCCTCATGGGCGGCCGGGTTCTCTGGGGTCGCGTCAGCACCAGCACCTGAACCGCGCGGCACCAACTTCCCCCGGTGCCCACCTCGTTCTCCGCCGCACCGGAGGACCTGGGCGCCGGCCCGCGCGGCCATCGCCGGCAACGCCGGGTCCGGCTGCCGGCACCGCTTCGCGGTCAACGCCAACGGCGCACAACAGACCGCGGCGGACGTCGACTTCGGCTCCTCGCCGACGGACGGCAGCACCCCGCTCCCGATCACGGGGAGGAGCGGGGTGCTGTCGTCCCGCGCTGCCGGGGCGAACCGAGGATCCGGTCGAATCCGTACACCCACTTCCAAGGACGCAACCGTCGGACCCCGACGCACCAAGCATCCGTGACACATGGGGGCCAGCGGAATGACCGGTTCGCTCACGTCGGTGCGACCGCGGCGGTCACACCGACGGCGTCGGCGGCCCGGAGCTCGCCCCTGCCGCGTATCCGGCGGCCATCTCGACCCGGACCTCGGCGGATTCGAGGCGTCCGGCTGCCTGGGACGTGATGGCAAGATGGGCCGGAGGCGATCACACCGGTGGTCGTGCGCGACGGTCACGCAGGGACGGGGACAGCCATGAGCTCGGAAAGTCAGCCCACTCCGCGGGCCGTCCTCGGGACGTGGCCGACTCCGCTGGAGCCGATGCCGCGGCTTGCCCTCGCACTCGGCCTGGGCGCCGATGACCTGTGGGTGAAACGGGACGATCTCACCGGACTGGGCGGCGGTGGGAACAAGGTGCGCAAACTCGAGTGGACCTGCGGTGAGGCACTCGCCGACGGCGCGACCGTTCTGGTCACCACCGGAGCACCACAGAGCAACCACGCACGCCTGACCGCCGCCGCGGGGGCGCGGCTGGGACGTGACGTCGTCCTCGTGCTGTCCGGAGAAGCCGGATCCTCGACGTCCGGCAACCTCGCGCTCGACAGCCTGTTCGGGGCCACGGTCGTCTGGGCGGGTGACGTCGACGATCAGGAACTCGCCTCCGTCGCCGACGACGTGGTCGAGCAACTGCGGCGGCAGGGCGCCGTGCCGTCGCTGATCCCCTTCGGGGGTTCGAGTGTCTCCGGCGCCCGCGGCTACGAGGAGTGCGGGCGAGAACTGCTCGTGCAGGCACCCGACCTCGCGACGGTCGTCGTCGCGGTCGGTTCCGGGGGCACGATGGCGGGCCTGCTCGGTCCGCTGGGCGCGACACGCGTGCTCGGGGTCCACTGCGGAGCCGTCACCGATCCCGGACGTGCGGTGGCCGACCTGGCCTCCGGCCTGTCCGGCGCGGACTGTCCGCCCGAAACGCTGCGGCTCAGGCTCGACCAGGTCGGCGACGGCTACGCGGCCCTGACCGGGGCCACCTTGGCGGCCCTCACCGTGACCGCGCGCACCGAGGGCATCGTGCTGGACCCCGTCTACACCGGGCGCGCGATGGCCGGCCTCATCGCGGCGATCGCGGAAGGCGAGGTACGCCCGGGGCAGCGCACGGTCTTCCTGCACTCGGGCGGAATGGCCGGCTTCTTCGGCCATGGGGCGACGATCGCGAAGCTGGACGAGAGGCTGGCGGTCTCGACGTCGCGGACCGTACGGCCCTCGACGTCGTAGGCCGCGACGCACGCGTCCGCGCCGCCGACCCACCGGGCCGGGCGGGCATGACAAGGCACTGCCCGTTTGTTGAGGTCCATGAAGCGTCCATGAAGGGGTCCCACCACATCCCGTGGAGAAGCCGCCCACCGGACCGAACCGAACCAACGGGAGACACCATGCCTGTCTGCGGGGAATGCAAGCACCCCGTGTACGCCCATGCCGGAACGGCACAGGGCGGGACCGCCTCCTCGCGGCCGGGCTGCCACGACAGCTGCGGCACCTGCCGGGGTCAGGAACTCTCGCGGTCGGCAGAGGTGTTCGAAACGGCCCAGACGCCTCCGACACACGCGCGGATGGTCCTGCTCACGCCGCACGGCGTCTCCACGGTGGAGTTCGCCGTGGAACCCGCGGTGAGTCTGCGGTGCACCGCGGACGAGGGGACCGCGGCCCTGGCCCTGGGTGCGTGGCTGTTCACGACGGATCACGCCAGGTACAGCGACCTGGAGATCCCGCTGCTGCAGTTCGCCTGCAACCCCGGTCACGAGTCCTTCACCGCCGACGAGATCCTGGCCCTGCGCGACTTCCTGGCCGAGCAGCAGGGCACGGCGCGCTGGAACGACGCCCTGACCGCCCTGCTGGCGAGACTCAGGACCACCGAGGCAGCGCTGCGCCACACGGCCGACGGCACACCTGACTGACGCACTCGCGCGTCGCCTTCCTGCTCGGGGACCTGCTGCTCGGACCCGCTGCTCGGACCCGCTCGGCCGGCGCACCGGAGCCGCCCGCCACGGGTGAAGCGTCCGTCGCAGGTCCTGACCCATCGGACGGGACCGACCACCCCGGAGGCGTCCGTGCAGGTGATGCACGGTTGGTCTGCTCGGCGGCCAGCGGATGCGGAGTGACGGGGCCGGTGTCAGAGTCGGACGACAGTGATCACCAGTGGCGAGGGACGCTCCCTGGCGGATGTGCCCTCGTTCCAGGTGGGGTTGCGTCCGCCAGGGGCTTCGGAGGTGAAGGGCGGTTGTCCAGAGTGGAGCCGCAGTCGCTCCCGCCGAGTGAGGCCGCCGCCTGGGTCGTCGACCGGCAGGCGGACGCGCCGAGCCCGGAGGCAGGACCGCACACCGACGTGGTGGTTCGGGTCGAGGCCGAGCTGGTCGCCTGCATGGCGGAGCGGCGTCTGGTCGACCTCGATGTCGCGCCGGGCGGTGTCGCTCCGGCCGACGCACTGACGGCGTTCGTGCTGCGGGGAGGATCCCGGCTCCGTGCGCGATGCGTGTGGTGGGGCTGGCTCGCCGGTGGCGGTCCGGACGCGGGGGAAGCGTCCCGGTCGCCGGTCGGACTGGCGGTGGCGCTGGAGCTGTTGCAGGCGTCCGCGCTGGTGCACGACGACGTGATGGACGGCTCGCGGACACGGCGTGGCGGTCCGGCGCTGCACGTCCTCTTCAGTACGGCGCACCGCCGTGCGGGGTGGTGCGGGGACGCGGCGGCCTACGGTACGGCGCAAGCGGTGCTCGCCGGGGACCTGGCCCTGATGTGGGCGGAGGACGTGTTCAGGTCGGTTCCGCTGGACGTCCAGGTGCGACGTCGCGCCGACCGTACGTGGCGGTCCATGCTCGCCGAGATGGTGGCGGGTCAGCACCTCGACCTGCGGCTGCAGGCGGAAGGCTCGGAGTGCCCGGAGGCGGCCCTGCGGACCGCGGAACTGAAGACCGCCCTGTACAGCGTCGCCCGCCCGCTGGAACTCGGCGCCGTCGCGGCGGGCGCCGCGGATGACGTGACGCGCATCCTCCACGAATACGGCCGTCGGATCGGGCTCGCCTTCCAGCTCCGGGACGACCTGCTGGGTGTCTACGGGGACCCCACGAAGACGGGCAAGCCGTCGGGCGACGACATCCGCTCGGGCAAACGCACCTACCTGACGGCCGTGGCGTTGCGTCTGGCCCGGAAGGCCGCGTCGCCGGAGGCGGAGAACCGGATCCGGACCACGCTGGGTGATCCTCTGGCGAGCGGCACGGCACTCCGGGCCTTCCGTGAACTGCTGGTGCAGCTGGGTGCGGTACAGGCCGTGGAGGCCCGCATCTCGGCTCTGGCCGACGAGGCCGTCGCCCTCCTCGGGGACGAGGCTCTCGCCCCGGAAAGCGCCCTCCCCTTGGAGCGGCTCGCCCGCCGCGTGGCCAAGGGCACCGTCACGTGAACCCGCGATGGAGCCCGCCGCGCCCGCCGCGCCCGCGAAGGAGGACGCACCGCCGATGAAGACCGTCCAGGGACCCACCGACCACGTCGTCGTGGTGGGAGCAGGGCTGTCGGGCCTCTCGGCCGCCTTGCACCTGCTCGGCGCAGGACGCCGTGTGACCGTACTCGAACGTGCCGGCGTTCCCGGCGGCAGGGCCGGCCTGCTCGAACTCGACGGTTACCGCATCGACACCGGCCCGACCGTGCTGACCATGCCCGACATTCTGGAGGAGGCCTTCGCGGCCACCGGCGGATCCCTCGCCGACCGCCTGGATCTGCGACCGCTGCACCCCGCGTACCGAGCGCAGTTCGTCGACGGTTCCGCCCTCGACGTGCACACCGATCCCGCCGTGATGGAGTCCGAGATCAGCCGGTTCGCCGGCGGGCGGGAGGCCCTGGGGTACCGGCGCCTGCGTGCGTGGCTGAGCGAGTTGTACCGGGTGCAGATGCGCAGCTTCATCGACTCCAACTTCGACTCGCCGCTGTCGCTGCTCACCCCCGACCTGGCCCGCCTCGCCGTGCTCGGCGGCTTCGGCCGGCTCCAGCCGCGCATCGCCCGGTTCATCCAGGACGAACGCCTCCAGCGTGTCTTCTCGTTCCAGTCCCTGTACGCCGGAGTGCCGCCGGCCCGCGCGCTTGCCGCCTACGCCGTCATCGCCTACATGGACACCGTCGCCGGCGTGTACTTCCCCCGCGGCGGCATGCACGCCGTCGCCGAGGCCCTCGCCGCGGAAGCCGCCCACGCCGGGGGCGACGTCCGCTACGGCACCGAGGTCGCCGCCCTGGAACGCACCGACGGCGGCCGCGTCACGGCCGTACGCACGGCACACGGCGAGCGGATCGGCTGCGACGCCGTCGTCCTCACCCTCGACCTGCCGGGGGTGTACGCGCTGCTGGGCCGCGCTCCCCGGCGGCCGGTCCCGCTGCGCTGGTCCCCCTCGGCGTTCGTGCTGCACGCCGGCACCCGCCGGACCTGGCCTCACCTGGCCCACCACACCCTCTCCTTCGGCGGCGCCTGGGGCCGTACCTTCGCCGAACTGACGCGGTTCGGACGCCTCATGAGCGATCCTTCGGTGCTCGTCACCCGCCCCACGGCCACCGACCCCTCGCTCGCTCCCGAGGGGCGCCACCTGCACTACGTACTCGCGCCCTGCCCCAATCTCGAGACCGGGCCCATCGACTGGGACCGGACCGCCCCCGGCTACCAGGAGCGGCTGATGGAGGAACTGGAGAAGCGCGGCATGGAGGGCTTCCGGGCGTCCGTCGAGACCCAGCGGGTGGTCACACCCGCCGACTGGGCCGCCGAGGGGCACGCCGCGGGCACCCCCTTCTCCGCCGCGCACACCTTCGCCCAGACCGGTCCCTTCCGCTCGCGCAACCTCGTCCACGGTGCCGAGAACGTGGTCCTGGCGGGCTGCGGCACAGTGCCGGGCGTCGGGGTGCCCACCGTGCTGATCTCAGGGAAGCTCGCCGCCGCGCGCATCGCCGGGGATCGAGCGGTCTCCCGGCACCGCCCGCGAAGGAGCCTGCTGTGACCGCCCGGGAGCTCGACGCCGCGGGCATCACCGATCCCCGGGCGCGTGCCGCGTACACCCGCTGCCGCGTGCTCAACGCACGGCACGGCAAGACCTACTTCCTGGCCACCCGCCTGCTCACGCCGGACCGGCGCCCCTTCGTGCACGCCCTGTACGGCTTCGCCCGCTGGGCCGACGACATCGTCGACGACGACCCCGCCGGCGTCACCGCCGCCGTTCGGCAACGGGTACTCGCGGAACTGGAAACGGTGCTCCTGGCCGGTCTGCGCAACGGTCACGCCGACCATCCCGTCGTCACCGCACTCGCCGACACCGTCCGCAGGCACCGGCTCGACCACACGCTGTTCACCGACTTCATGGCGTCCATGCGGATGGACCTGACCGTCACCGCCTACCCCACCTACGGCGACCTCGCGCGGTACATGCACGGCTCGGCCGCGGTGATCGGTCTCCAGGTCCTGCCCGTCCTCGGCACCGTGGTGCCCCGGGAGGACGCCGAACCCGCGGCCGCCGCGCTCGGCCTCGCCTTCCAGCTCACCAATTTCCTGCGCGACGTCGGCGAGGACCTGGACCGGGGCCGCGTGTACATCCCCGGCGACATCCTGACCGCCCACGACGCCGACCACGCGCTGCTGACCTGGTGTCGCGAACGCCGCACCACCGACCCGAGGGTCCGCGCCGCGCTGCGCGAGACCACGGCCCTCACCCGCACCCTGTACCGGCGGGCCGCGACCGGGATCCCGCTGCTCGCGCCCGTGTCGCGCCCCTGCGTCCGCACGGCTCTCGTGCTCTACCAGGGCATCCTCGATGAGATCGAGGCGGCCGACTACCCGGTGCTCCACCGGCGGGTGGCCGTGCCGCGCCGTCGCCGTGCCCGCGCTGCCGCGCGAGGACTGCTCGCCGTCGCTTCGAGCCGCGCCGTCCAGCGGGTTCGTCCGCACGCAGTGGTGTCCCGGACCGCTTCCGACACACGGCAGGAGTCGCCGGTATGAGGCGTTCGCGTCGTCCGCTCACACCGCTCGCCCGGCTCGGCGGCGGCCGATGGGAGGATCAGCGGCCCACTTGGCGCGAGGCCAGGCCCGCCCTCATCGCGTCGGCTCTGAAGAGGGCCCAGAGCCGTCCGTCCGGCAATTGGTACGTGGCGGCGGCAGGCTCCGAGGTCGGCAGCGGCCGGATCACCGGTCGGACCGTGGCGGGCATCGAACTCGTGCTGTGGCGGGACTCCGCGGGCGCGGTGCACGCCGCGCCCGGCGCCTGCCCCCATCTGGGCGCGCCGCTGTGCGAGAGCGGTTTGCGGGAGGGCACCATCGTCTGCCACTGGCACGGCCTCGCACTCGAACCCGGTGGAGTTCCCGGTTGGGATCCCTATCCCGCCCACGACGACGGGCTGCTGGTGTGGGTCCGTCTGGACGCCCCGGGCGGTGAGACCCCGACACCGGCTCCGTTCGTCCCCGAGCGGCCCGCTTCCGAGGCGTCGCTCGCGGCTGTCATGACGGTCGTCGGTCGCTGCGAGCCCGAGGACGTCGTCGCGAACCGGCTGGATCCCTGGCACGGCGCCTGGTTCCATCCGCACGCGTTCGCCGACCTGACGGTGCGCCAGGCACCCGCCACCGCTGAGGACGCGCAGAACGCCGCCGCGGACCGTTTTCTCGTCGACGTCGCCTTTCGGGTCCGCGGACGGCTGGGGGTGCCCGTTCGAGCGGAGTTCACCGCACCCGGGCCCCGCACCGTGGTGATGCGCATCGTCTCCGGCGAGGGGACCGGCAGCGTGGTCGAGACCCATGCCACCCCCCTGGGCACAGGCGCCGACGGACGGCCGCGCACCGCGGTGATCGAGGCCGTCGTCGCCCACTCGCGGCGTCCGGGCTTCGCGGCGGCACGCCACGCGGCGCCGTTGCTGCGCCCGCTGGTCCGTCGCACCGCCGCCCGTCTGTGGCGCGACGATCTCGCCTATGCCGAGCGCCGCTACGACCTGCGCAGCCAGGGCCGTTTCCCGGGTTGAGGACGTCCCGGGACGCGCACCCGGGCGGCGGACCGGTGACGCCGCCGGCGCCCGGCCGCTTCAGCCCCACCGAGCCAGGGCCCGCAGGAACGCGTTCCGGCCCCCCAGGGGAACCGACCACAAGGGGTGGCCCCGGACTCCCCAGGTGGACAGGAGTGCGTTGGCCGCCTGGATGCCCGTGGTCGCGGCGCGTTCCATCAAGGCCACCGGCAACGCGGTGCGCACCAGGTCGCCGGCGAGGGCCAGACGAGGATGGGCGGTGCGCACGGCGGGCCGGTCCTGGTAGCCGCCGACGGCGAACAGGGGACAGTCCTGGCGCCATTCGTGGCGTACGTCGACCACCCTCGCGCCGGTGCACTCGGGGTAGATCCGCGACAGTTCACGGAGCGCCGCGGCCTCGACGCCGGTCCGATCGGCGGCGGGGTCGACGGCATACGCATGCAGTTCGACCACGGAGCCGCCGGTCGCCTGCGCCCACCGTGCCGCCTCTCCCTCCCAGTGGCTCAGGACGCTGACGTTGTCGACCGGCCCGTAGCCGCTGGTCCCGAGAAAGCCCGGGCGTTCGCGGCGCACGGGGCGGTCCAGCCAGTAGCGCGAGACCAGGAAGGGGGGCGCCTGCCGGAGTTGTTCGATTCCCGTCCGCCAGGTCGCGTCGCCCAGTCCCGGGGATGCCCCGACCACGGATCGCAGACCGGCGCTGTCCAGGGCCAGGACCACGGCGTCGTACCGGTCCTCCTGGACTCCCCCGGACGAACCCGGGACGGTGCGCGCCAAGCGGAAGCCCTCCGCGCAGGGCGTCACGGCGAGGACCGTGGTGCCGGTACGCACCGTGGCGCCCAGCCCGGACAGGTGGTCGGCGAGTGGGTCCCACAGGGCCTGCGGATAGGGCTCTCCCGGTACGTCGAAGAGCAGCCCCTCGGCGGATCCCAGGAAGTAGATGTGGAACATCAGCACCAGTTCCGCGGCCGACAGTTCGCCCGGATCGGCGAAGAAGCTGCGGGAGAACACCTCGAACGCCAGATCTCGGGCCTGCTCGGGAAAGCGGATGTCGTCCAGGAACTTCTGCGCGCTGATCGTGTCGAGCCGCTCGTACACGTCGGGGACCCGTACGTCCAGCAGCGGGAGGGCGGCCCGCGGGTTCATCCGCGTCAGGCCCGACCAACTGAAGCTGGGGCTGAGCGCTACGAAGCCCAGGACGCTCCACGGGGGCGTCCGCGGAACGTTCCGGAAGCTGTCGCCGGCGCCATCGGCTCGCCGCAGCGGGTAGTCGGTCAGCGGCCGCAGTGAGCCGAGGGCCGGGTCGACCCTGCGCAGCAGTCCGCGCAGGTTGTAGTACTGACGGAAGAAGGCGTGAAAGCCGCGGCTCATCGTCGCCGTCGAGCCGTCGGCCAGAGTGGTCGGCCATCCCGCGGCCCGGCCGCCCAGCGTTTCCGCCCGCTCCAGCAGATCGACCCGGACGCCGCGCTCGGCGAGGCCGGTGGCCGCCGCGAGTCCGGCGATGCCCCCGCCGACCACGGCCGCGCTCGGCGCGGCAGCCGCGGCGCGTTCAAAGCCGCTCGTCGCCCGCCACAGGACGGCTTTGGCGTCGCGGCCCGGACGGGACGGCCGGTGCGAGGAATTCAGGACCATGCTCTGCCCTTTCGCCGTGGGGCCACAGGGAGTTCCGCCAGCGCGCGGAGCATGGCCGGCACCGGGGTGCTCAGGCCGATCGCCCATTCGTCGCGCAGGGTCGAGGTGCCGTCGAGGAAGCGAAGCACCCGGTCAGGGGGATTGCGGCCGAACAAGCCCTCGAAGAACGCCGCCCCGCCCGCCCCGCCGGTTGCCAGGGCACGCAGCATGACGGCGTCCATGAGCCGGTGGCGCGCCGCGTGCGGCTGCGGAGGCTGCGGGGTCCGGCCGGCATGCCACGCGTCAGCGATCGCGGCCGTCTGCCGCTGGATCGCGGCGAAGGCGTACCCCGTCGAGGGGCGGGTGGCGCCGCCGGCCACGCCGATCCGGAAGACACGTTCTCCGGCGCGGCGTGCGAAGACCCCGTCCGTCATGGGAATCACCCCCTGTTCGACGCCGGTGACGAGCAGGGCGCCCAGCGGGCGCGCCGTGCGGACGTATGTGTCCAACGCCGCGTCGTAGGCGGCCTCCGGCAGCGGATCGGCGGAGAACACCGTGTACTCGACCAGCGCCTCGCGCGGGGTGAAGGGCAGGACGTAGGCAAAGGACAGTCCGCGGTCGGGCTGCCGGGTGCGGAAGTCCATCAGATCCGCGACGCCGGGCTCGAAGCGGTCGTCGCGTGTGGTGACGAACCATCCGCGGAAGTGCTGCAGGAGTGTGGTGCGCGCGGGCGGAAGGTCGCGTGGGGGGCGGGAGTCGTAGACCCAGCGGCCTTTCAGCCGTACCGGGCGTCCTCCGGAGTCCCGCCCGGTCACCTCGGCGCCGCCGGGTACGTCACGGACACAGGTCACCGTCGCCTCCACGGTCCGTACACCGGATCGGTGCGCGAGCTCGGCACCGACCTCGCGCAGGAAGTCGGTCGAACGGATCATCTTGTAGGTGCGCGGGAAGGCAGCCGATGCCGTACGGCCGTCCCGCGCTGTGATCCGCATTCTGCGCCAGCGGGCGGCGACCAGGGCGTCGTACTCGCCCGGGTCGTTCTCCCAGAAGCACCAGGTCCGGTCCGGGGAGCGCAGGGAGGAACCGGCCGGCGGCTCGATCACGACGACCGATGCGGGCCCTCCCTCCGGGGCCGGCGGCGCCGTCAGCCGACGCGCGAGCGACAACCCCGCGGCGCCGGCGCCGACGATGACGACGTCGGCACCACCTTCGATGGGGGCCTGGGGCACGAATCCTCCGGGAGCCGGCGGTGTGAGCGGACCGTTGTGGCGATCATCGCTGCTCCCGCGGCCAAGCGCGGGGAAGGCGCCCCGGACACGCTGCTCGTGGCGGGACTTCCGGTCGCGGGCGTCCGGCCGCGGCGGTGCAATGAGCGGGTGACCGCAGCGTTCCCGTCTCGCGGAGGTGTGTCGATGTCACTCATGCACGACGCCGAGCTCGCATCGGCTTTCGACCACGCCTCCGACCTGTACGACCGCATGGTCGCCGCCAATCCGGGCTACCACGCCCATCTGCGGCGTTCCGCCCGGCGCCTGCGACTGCCCGCCGGAGCCGCGCGGATGCGGCTGCTCGATCTGGGCTGCGGCACGGGCGCGTCCACTGCCGCCCTGCTCCGCGCCGCCCCACGTGCGCGGGTCGTCGCGGTCGACGCCTCGGCCGGCATGCTCGAAGCGGCGGCCGCCAAACGATGGCCCTCCGGGGTCAGGTTCGTCCACTCGACGGCGGAGCGGCTTGCCGAGGTGGCAGCGGACGGTCGTTTCGACGCCGTGTTCGCCGCCTACCTCTTCCGCAACGTGCTCGACCCCGACAGCGTTCTTGCGCACGTCCGTGACGCGATGGTCCCTGGCGGGCGCATCGCCGTCCACGAGTACGCGCTCAGCGGGCGACCCGCGCATCGCGCGGTGTGGACGGCGGTGTGTCGCGCGCTGCTGATGCCGGTCGCGCGCCGGACCGGGGACGGCCCCCTCTACGAACATCTGTGGCGCAGCGTTCTCGATTTCGACACCGCCGACGGCTTCGCGGAGCGAATGGAACGCGCGGGATTCACCCAGGTGCGCGTCCTGCCGCTTCCCGGCTGGCAGACCGGCATCGCGCACACCTTCGTTGCACGGGCGCCGGTCGACAGGACGCATTCCCCCCAATGACCACGCCGGACAGACCGGCGGAGGACCGCGGGCGGACCGCGGGTGCCGGCCTCCGTTCCCGGTCGCGGACGAAGGGACGGCCGACGGCCGGGGAACATGGGTCCGGGCTCGGAGCAGCGGCGTCTCAGGGCTGGTGGATGGCCCGTTCGGCGGCCTTGCGGGCGGCCTGCCGCTCGCTGTCGCCGGGGCTCACGCTCAGCATGCCGCCGGGGTTCTCCAAGTGCGCGCGCACGAACCACTGGAACAACTCCAGCTGGCGAAGATGCCCGATGAGCATGTCCTGAGTGACCGGGTCCAGCTCGTCGGTGGCCCGCACCGCCTTGCGGTGGTCGGCGATCACACCGCTGTAGACCATGTCGAGCGCCCCCAGGTGCGCCATGCTCTCGGCGCGACCGACGGCGTAGTCGTGCCAGCTGCGCTCCCTGACCAACGCGCCGGGGGTGCCGACCGGCGAGCCGCCCAGGATCGAGATGCGCTCGGCGGTCTGATCGACCATCTCACGGACCGCGTCCACCTGCGGGTCGAGCATCTCGTGCACCGCGATGAAGTGCGGCCCCACGACGTTCCAGTGGACGTGCTTCAGGGTCAGGGCCAGATCGTTGAGAGCGTGCAGGCGCATGCGCAGCACCTCAATGGTCTGTGCTCCCTCGTCCGCGCTCATGGAGGGGATGGTGTACTCGGGTGTGTTCATCTCGGCTCCTGCCGTTGGGGATCGGTTCGCGCCTGCCCGGGACATCGGCCCATTGGCGGTCCCTGCCGGCGCGTCCCGCGATCGCCGGCTCCGCGGGCGGCGTCCCGATCACCGCCTTGGCGGGCCGGTACCCGGGGTGTCGAGCGGTCGCTACCGTTCGGCTAACCGCAACGAAGGGATCAAAACCCCTGAAATCGCCCGATCTGGTCCCGCAGGTCGCATCGACGGCCCGCCTACGTACGGTGGCGCCGTTCGCCACTGCCCTCAAGGCCGGGATCGGTCAGCACGACGCGCGCACCTGGCTGCCGTGCCCGGTGGCTCTGCCGTACCCCCGGCACGCGTTGCGCGCGCCGTCGTACCGGGGATCAGCGTTCACCGTTTCCCCTCGTCGTCCTCGTCGTCCTCGTCGTCCTCGTCGTCCTCGTCGGCCTCTTCATCCTCGCCCCCCTCCTCGTCGTCTTCGGCGTACTCCTCCTCTCCGTCCTCGTCCTCGTCGTACTCCTCCTCTCCGTCCTCGTCCTCGTCGTATTCGTCTTCCTCGTCCTCTGGGGATTCCTCCTCTTCGCCTTCCTCATCCGCGTATTCGTCGTCGGCGGTGTCCTCTTCACCCTCTTCCTCAGCGGCCTGTTCCTCTTCCTCCAAGGCCTCCTCATGGGTGCGGACCACTTCACCCTCGCGGATCTCGCCGCGCCAGCCCTCCGGTTCCTCGTCGGTCAGCGTGACGTAGCGCTGGAAGTGCTTGAAGTCCAACCGGAGCCGCCGACCCTGAGCGCGCCAGATGTTCCCGGTCTTCTCGAAGAACCCGGAGGGGTAGTACTCGACGACCAGGACGACGCGCGTCAGCGTGGGCGTCAGTTCATGGAAGCTGACGCAGCCCCGCGTGGTGCCCTTGGCTCCCTCGGAGGTCCACACGATGCGTTCGTCCGGGATCTGCTCCTGAACCGTGGCCTTCCAGCCGCGCGTGGAGGGGCCGACCTTCACCTTCCAATCGCTGTCGGCCTCCTTGCCCTTGGAGACACTCCGGACGCCCTTGGTGAAGCCGCTGAACTTCTCGAACTGGGTCCAGTAGTCGTAGGCATCGCGTATCGGAACGCCCACGTCCAGTACTTCGATGATGTTCATCACCTTGGTGGTACCGGAACCGCGACCCTTGCCGCCTCCGCCGAAGGCCTCCTTGACCTTGCCGACCACGTTGTCCTTGACGCTCTTCGCCTTCTCGCCGATCAAAGCCTTGATCGGCGAATCCCCTTGCAGCATCCGCAGACCAGCTTTGGGCAGTACGCCGCCGTTCTCCGCGACACCTGTCAACCCGCTGGTGATGTCGCTCAGCTTGTCACCGGCCTTGTCGGCCAGGTTGCCCACCTGGGCTCCGACAAAGTCCTTGAACGCGCCCCGCAGTTGGTCGAGTCCCGAGCCCTGCTCGCCTTTGGTGTCACGTGCCGTGTCGGCCATGGGTCTACCTCCGCCGCCCTGTTGACGTCTTCTTCGCCGCTGTCTTCTTGGCCGCCGTTTTCTTGGCTGCGGCCTTCTTCGGGGGTGCCGAGGATTTCCTCGCCGAAGGTGTCTTCTTCGCGGGCGCCCCCTTCCTGGCGGGCGCGGCCTTCTTGGCGGGCGCGGCCTTCTTCGCCACCGTCTTCTTGGCGGGCGTGGCCTTCTTGGCGGGCGCGGCCTTCTTCGCCGACGCGGCCTTCTTGGCGGGCGCAGCCTTCTTCGCCGACGCGGCCTTCTTGGCGGGCGCGGCCTTCTTCGCCGACGCGGCCTTCTTCGCCACCGCCTTCTTCGCAGGTGGCGTCTTCTTGGCCGGTGCCTTGCGAGCAGCGGACGACTTCTCACGACGCGCGCTGTCGCGTCCGTGCGGGGAACCCTCTTCGCGGTCCTCGTCCGACTTCCTGCCGGCGGCCGCGCGACGCCGAGGAGCAGGCTTCGCCGGCTCCTCTTCCGCTTCCGGTTCCTGTTCTTCCTCGGGCTCTTCTTCTTCGGGCTCTTCCTCTTCGCCCTCTTCCTCTTCGTCTTCTTCCTCTTCGTCCTCGGGCTCTTCCTCTTCGCCCTCTTCCTCTTCGTCCTCCGGCTCGTACTCGTCCTCCCCCTCTTCACCCTCCGGTTCTTCCTCCTCCTCTTCGGGCTCCTCCTCTTCGTCCTCCGGCTCGTACTCGTCCTCCCCCTCTTCACCCTCCTCTTCGTCCTCTTCCTCTTCGTCCTCGGGCTCTTCCTCTTCGCCCTCTTCCTCTTCGTCCTCCGGCTCGTACTCGTCCTCCCCCTCTTCACCCTCCGGTTCTTCTTCCTCCGGCCCCTCGTCTGCCACGCCCTCGCCTTCCGGCTCTTCCTCCTCGGCCTTGCTGCCTATGCGCTCGGTGCGCTTGTGCAAGGACTCGGCCAGATCAGCGAGTTTGCGATCGGCCAGCGTGCCCGCCGCCTTGCGCCCGGCGGCGAACAGCTCACCTCGCAGCTGCTCGTTGAGGTCGGCGAACTGGGGAAGTTCACGCAGCTTCTTGACCCCCTCCATCACCAATTGCTGGGGTTCCAGGCCCACCCGACGGCCGGCCAGGTAGGTCGCCAACGCAAAGGCGACACGTCCCTTCTTCGTCCGGCCCAGGACGTACCCCCCGGCAACTGCAGCGGCGAGGGCGATCTTGGGTACATCAGCCATCAGATTTCCCTTCGAAGGGCTGCCGAGCCGGCACTGCGGCTCGTGAGTGACGCCCGGCAGTGTCAGGGCTCGCTCGCAGGAGGGAGGCGACCATACGGAGTAGCCGGCACCGGCCGCGCTGGTCCCTCCTCTCCTTTCAGTCTGGGTGTCGACGTCAGCTGGCGCATGCGGAGAGCAGAGAGTGGCACGGGGCGTCCGGTGGCAGCATGGACAAACTTCGCACCATGGACATATGTGCGCAGATGACGCCCAGCGGCATCAGCCGCACCGGGACTTCACGGCACGCGCCTGGCCTGCCGGCAAAGCTTCTGGCCGCATCACTGAGGGAAGGCCCCGAGATTTCGACCAGGCCGAGGCGGCCCCCTACGGAATTGCAGGAGCGGCCAGCCAGGTTGGCGACGTGGTGGAAGCGGTCGCCGAGGCGATGGAGCCGCTCAAACCCAAGCTCCGCGGCTGGTTGCACGCGGGGATGTTCCCCGTGGCGCTGATCGCCGGCGTTGCACTGATCTGCCTGGCTCGCACATCCGCGGCGGCACTGGCCTGTGGAGTCTTCTCCGCTTCCGCGTGGCTGCTGTTCGGTGTCAGCGCTGTCTACCATCGCGGCACGTGGGGTCGGCGCGGCGAGGCGGTCCTGAGGAGGCTGGACCATGCCAACATTTTTATGATCATCGCCGGGACGTACACGCCCCTGGCCATGATTCTTCTCCCCCAGCACAAGCGAACCGTCATGCTAGGGCTCGTATGGACCGGCGCCCTGGCCGGAGTTGCGTTCCGGGTGCTGTGGGTTGAGGCTCCCCGATGGCTGTACACCCCCTGCTATCTGGCGCTGGGCTGGTCCGCCGCCTTCCTCCTCCCCGACTTCCTGCACGTCGGAGGAGTAGCGGTGGCAAGCCTGCTCGTGGCCGGCGGCCTTCTCTACACCGCGGGCGCCGTGGTGTACGGAATGAAACGACCCGACCCCTCTCCGCGCTGGTTCGGATTCCATGAGGTCTTCCACGCCTTCACCCTGGCGGCCTTCACGACCCACTATGCGGCGATCGCCCTGACCGTCATGTGCTCATGACCGCATGTCCCAGCGCTCGAAGGTGCGTCGTCGGGCGGACGGAGCGTAGCGTGGAAGGTGTCCGGCCAGCCCGGGCCTGCCGGAGAGGCTCCCTGCAGCACCCGAGATACGACGTGCTGCCGGAGGGGAATCGGAGGCGTCCCCGCTGCCCGGCGCCGGCATTTCGCATCCGTATCCCTTGGCGCGGGCTCTCCTTGAAACCGTGGACTCTTCCGGACGATGCCTCTTCGCGCCTGGAATGTTGGTGTCCCTGCTGACTAACGTGGCCCTGCGGCGAATGTTCCGGTGGCATTCCGTGACCATTCTCAACTCTCTGATCTCGGAGGCGGCATTGGGGACTCGGAGAGGCCGGCAGACGGGCATCGCGTTCCCTGGCGGGTTGCGCCCCGACGGTCTGCCGGCTGCCCTGTCGGACCGTCGGCGGCTGACGGCGGTGGAGGCGACCGGGCTGCTCGACACCGGCCCTGAGGACGCCTTCGAGGACCTGGCCCAACTGGCGGCGTCGGTGACCGGCTGCGGGCGGGCTTTCATCACGCTGGTCGACGAGCACCGGTCGTTCTGGAAGTCCTGCGTGGGTGTGGACGTCCAGGAGGCGGTCGAACGGCAGAGCCCGATCGGGGAATCCTTCTGCTCCTTCCTGGTCGGCCTGGCCGGGGACGCTTTCGTGGTCGAGGACGCTGCCGCCGATCCCCGCACCAGCGGCCATCCGTCGATCGCCCGGATGAAGATCGGGGCCTGGGCGGGGCATCCGATCCTCGCCCCCGGCGGGGAGGTGCTCGGCAGCACGTGCGTGATCGACGAGAATCCCCACGTATGGCAGCCCGAGGAACTGGCAGCACTTGCCACGATCGCCCGTGCGGTCAGCAACGAGATCAACCTCCGCACCTCTCTGACAGCCGTCGAGGACGCCCTGGAGACCTCCAGCACCCTGGCCCGCAGCCTCCAGGACAGCCTGCTGCCCCCCGTCCTGCAGAAGGTGCCGGGGCTGGAGGCCGCCGCCTCCTACCTACCGGCGGCCGGTGGCAGCACCGTGGTCGGTGACTTCTACGACCTGTTCCACGCCAAAGGCCCGTGGTGGTGCACCGTGATGGGCGACGTGTGCGGCAAGGGCACCGAGGCGGCCAAGGTCACCGCCCTGGCCCGCTACACCTTGCGCGCCGAGGCGACCCAGCACCTGTCTCCCGCCGCCGTCCTCGGCAACCTGAACCGCGCCCTCATCGAGCAGCGCAAGGGGGAGCGGTTCCTGACCGCCGTCTACGCCACCTTCCGCAGCACGTCCTCCGGCATCGCGGGCCGCCTGTGCAGAGCGGGACACCCCCCGGCCCTGATCCGCCGCGCCGACGGCCGCGTCCGGGACATCGGCCGATCCGGAAGCCTGCTCGGCGTCCTCGCGGACGTGAGGCTCGCTGACGTCACCTTCAGGCTCGCGCCCGGCGACGCGCTGCTGCTCTACACGGACGGCGCCACCGAGGCCCGCGCCCGCCGCACTGCTTCCTCCGGCGCCCGCGCACTGTTCGGCGAGGACGCGTTGTCCGCCGCCCTCGCCGGCTGCGGCGACCTGGACGCCCAGGGCATCGTCACCCACCTCGGGCAGCTCATCGCGGAGCACAGCGGCGACTGGGCCAGCGACGACACCGCCCTCCTCGCCCTGCGCGTCCCCCCTCGCCCCTGACCGGTATACGGCTCGCGGCGACGGCAGGGCCTACGGATTCCTCTCTCTGGTCCCACGTGAGGAAGGGCCGCCGGACGGCTCCTGCGGGTCCACCGCGGTGGACTCGGACACGTCCTTGCCGCCACTGGGGCGTCCGGAACGGCCACGCGGCCCCATGTCCTGGATCCCCTTCTTCCCGGACTTCCCGGACCGCTCCTCACCGCTGCGGGAAACGCCTTCCACCGGCGTGCCCTCCAGCGAGTCCTCTATGTCCTGCTGACTCGGTTCGCGGTTCTTGCCACCCGGCGCGTAGGTGTCGGGATGGAACGAACGATGTGCACTCGGGTTCTCCTCTTGATGTGTCGCGTCCACATCCGGAGACCATCCGTGCTGGTCATCGCCTTCGAACCGGCTCGTGGCCTTGCCAGGCGGAACCGAGCTGCGCTTTTTCGTCATGACAGTGCCCTTTCCATCCCCCTTGGCGTCATTTGCCCTCTTTACACGCATGCCCACTATTCGGCACTCAACCGGACGGGGCTCGATCGGCGCGAGGGACGCCGCACCGCCCAACCTCGTCGCACCGTGCCCAGGGACCCGGATCACTGCCACGGCACAGCCCGGCAACGCGGGACAGGGGACCGCAGGCACGACGGCCCGGACGCCGCCGCCGGGGCCACCCCGGGGCGGCGCGTCGCACCCGCAGCGGCAGCGTGCGGCCCGCGCAACCGGGCCGGCGTATCGCTACCCCGCTTCACCGGTCCGCCCACTCCCGCATGGCAACGTCCCGGCAGCGCCAACCGGTTGAGGACTCGGGGACGACCACCACCGGTGTCCCCGCCAACGCTCCGAGAGGCACTGCCGATGAGGCCCCGAGGCGGGTCACAGCGGTCCCCCGCCCGGCCTCCCTACGGGTCGACGAACCCGACGCGGTGGGCGAGGGCGGCGGCCTCGGTGCGGCTGGTGACGCCGAGCTTGGCGAGGATGTTCGACACGTGCGTGCTCACCGTCTTCGCCGAGATGAACAAGGTCTCCGCGATGCGGCCGTTGCTGTAGCCGCGGGCGACCAGTCGCAGCACCTCCTGCTCCCGTGCCGTGAGTCCTTCCAGACCCGTGGCCGGTACGGCACCGGTGCCGGGTGCGGCGGCGGGACCGGCGGCCTCCGCCGGCCCGTCGCCGCGCCGCAGCGTGATTCCGGCGCGTCCGGCCAGGGCCTCGATGTCGCTCCGCAGATGCCGGGCGCCCAGGGACCGGGCGCTCTCCCACGCCTGGTCCAATACCGGGACGACGTTCGAACGGGGGGTGCGGACGGCCAGCGCGCGGGCGGCCCACCGGCTGCGGGCCACGGCCAGTTCGTACGGACGCTCCAGACCGGTCAGCGCGTCCACGGCCCGTGCCCAGGCCTCCGGGCCCGCATGTCCCGCGGCCCGGGCGAGTTCCGCCTCGATCATGAGCCGATGAGCCCGCCACACCGGCACCCGCGGGGGAAGCGCGTCCGTCTCCGCGCGGACGGCCGCCAGGACCCGGTCGCGTTCGGCATCCACGCCCGGCGTCCAGGCGTCCGCCTCGGCCGCTGCCGCGACGTACAGCAGCCGCAGGGAGTACCGCTCGGTGGCGGGCGGCAGACCGGCGGACAGTACGGTGAACAGCTCCCGCCGGACGTCGGCCAGGCGGCCCTCCCGGGCGGCGATACGGACGGCCACGGTGGCCAGTCCGATCACCAGCTGAGGCTGCCGGTCCTGCGTGCCGAACAGCTCCCGCGCAGCCCCCAGTTGCCGCGTCGCCTCCCCCAAGTCGCCCGCCACGGACCCCCACTCGGCCCGCAGCGCCGCGACCAGTCCGCGGGCCTTGCGGGACCGGGCCAGCCGCGCCGCCTCGTCCGTCGCGGCCGCCATCTCCGGCCAGCGTCCCAGTGCGAACAGCGACAGCGCACGGTTGGCATGCACCCATGCCTCGACGTTGGCCAGGCACAGGCTGCGGCAGAGCCGAGCGCTCTCGTCCCCCGCGGCCAGCGCCTCGACGGACCGCCCCAGCCCCTCCAGCACGGACGGCAGCATGATGCAGGCGCGGCCGATCACCGCGGCATCGCCGAGTTCCTGCGCCCGGCGCAGCACGTGCCGCAGTTCGGTGACGCTCTCCTCGAACCGCTCGGTGCCGGTGAGCAGCCAGGCGCGCGTGACCCGGGCGTCCAGTTCGCCGTACGCGTCGCCGACCTCCCGGGCGTAGCCGACCGCCCGTTCCGCGGCCTGCATGCTGTCCGGGCCCGGCTGGTGCCGCGCACCCCACGCGGCGATCCTGCCCAGGATGTCGGCGTGCACGGCGGACGGCGGCAGATCCCGCACCAGGTCCTGGGCACGGTCGAGTTCGCTCTTGCCGTCGCCGAGCCCGAGGTCCTGCACGAGCTGCGCCCGTTCGGCCCAGAACCAGGCACGGCGCAGCGGATCGACCTGGGTGCCGGTGAGGACGCCCGCCTCCTTGCAGATGGCCATCGCCCGCTCCCGGTCGCCACCGAGCCGCGCGGCCACCGCCGCCTCGGCCAGCAGATCGGCGTAGACGAAGCCGGCCGCCCCGGCCGCGACCGCGGGATTCTGCGCGAACGGGGTTCCGGGGATCCGCAGGGTGTCCCGGGCCTCCGGCGGAACCTTCTGCCACAGCTCCATCGCCCGGGTGAGCAGACGCAGTTGCTCCGCGAAGGCGTAGCGCCCCCTGGCCTCACCGGCCGCCGCCACGTAATGCGTGAACGCCCTCGCCGGCTCGTGCGCGCCGGCCCAGCTGCCCGCGAGGCGGGCGTTGTACTCCTCCGGCGGCACCAGTGAGGGGTCGGCCTCCAGCGTCTCGGCGCAGCGGCGACTCCAGCGGACGCGTTCGCCCGGCAGCACTTCGTCGGTCACCGCTTCGCCGACCAGGGCATGGCGGAACCGGTAGCCGTACGCCGTGGGCCGGAAGAGCTGGGCGTCGACAGCCACCCGCACCACCTCGATCAGCTCCTCCTCCCGCAGTCCGGCGACGGCAGCCAGCAGCGCGTGCGGCACGGCACCGCCGCCGACCGCGGCGATCCGCACGACCTCCTGCGCCGCGTCCGGCAGCGCGTGGACCCGGTCGAGCAGCAGATCCCGCAGGGACTCGCTCAGCCGGGAGCCCGGACCCGTCTGCGCGGCATGCACCAGCTCCTCCACGAAGAAGGCGTTGCCGTCCGACCGCTCGAAGATCCGGTCCACCACGGGCGGATCCGCCGGCGCGCCCTGAAGCGCCGCCACCAGTGCGCTCACCTCGCTCCGCGTGAAAGCCGGCAGGTCGACGCGGATCAGATGGCGCAGCCGAGCGGCCTCGGCGAGGAACGGACGCAGCGGATGGCGGCGGTGCACGTCGTCGGAGCGGTAGGTTCCGACGATCAGCACCCGGCCGGACCGCAACGACCGGAACAGGTACAGCAGCAGTTGCCGGGTCGAGGCGTCCGCCCACTGCAGGTCCTCCAGGACCAGGACCAGGACCCGTTCCGCCGACAACCGCTCCAGCAGGCCGAGCGCGAGCTCGAACAACCGGACCGCACCGTTCGGCGCCCGCGGCGGGGCACCGCCCTCGTGCCCACGCGCCACCCCTGCCCCCAGTTCGGGCATGATCCCGGACAGTTCGGCGGGCACGCCGGCCAGCGGGAACGCACCGCCTTCGTCGACGGGTCCCCCGGACGCCTGACGCAGCGCGGACCGCAACGCGGCCAGAGGCGCGGCGAACGGCACCTCTTCCGCGTCCATCTCCATGCAGCCGCCCACCGCGACGAGGGCTCCCCGGCCCCGGGCCGTCTCCCCCAGCTCGTCCACCAGGCGTGACTTCCCCACCCCGGCCTCACCACCGACGAGCACCATGCGCGGCTCGCCCGCGGCCGCGTCGGCGAGAGCCCGCGTGAGCGTGGCCATCTCCTCGTCACGACCGATGAAAGCGGGGCTGACCATGACATCCTTCACACAAGCGATCATCGCACGGGACGCGGGCGACCCCGGTGACCCACGGTGACAGCGGACGGTTCCCTTCCGCCCCGCGCAGTCCGCTCCCAGCCGGTTCGCCGCCGTTCGTCAGGGGGTACCTCCCGCGGTCTCCATCCGCACCCGGATCTTGCCCGCCGCCGACCACGCGTGGTGCAGGGCCAGTTCCGCCGTCTCCCCCTCGGCCAGGACGATGGAGACCAGACCGCGCTGGTCGCCGGTCGTCGCGATCCGCGCCCCACGGTCCTGGACGGCGTACAGCTGGGGACTCCCGGGGTGACTCGCCAGGGCCGCGGCCCCCTCGACGGACGCGACGACACCGGGCTCGGGAGCGTACAGGGCCACGCCCGCCGCGCCGGTGGGCGGCGGCGGGACCAGGTCCATCAGGGCGGGGCGCTCCCCGAGCGCCATCTCCACCAGCGCCTGGTGGACGTCCAACCCGGCGGCACGGCGCATGAGTTCCCCGATCACGACGCCGCCGAGACGGGGGTTCACCTCCACGATCTCCACTCCGTCGGCGGTCCTGATGAACTCCGTGTGGGTGAATCCGTGCCGGTAGCCGACCGACGCCAGGGTCCGCGACACGTGCTCCCGGATCTCCGCCTCCAGGTGGTCCGGCAGCGCGACGGGGAAGGAGGCCGACTCCTCGCGGAAGTGGGGCTCGGGCGACAGCGTGCGACTGCAGACACCGAGCACGCGCGTCTGCCCGTCCCAGGTCAGCGTCTCCGCGCTGTACATCGGGCCGATCAGGTAGGTCTCGGCGATCAGGTCCCGACCGCCCAGGGACGTGGACATCCGGGCCGCCTCCAGTACGCCGGTGAGCTCGTCCTTGTCCCGGACCAGCCACACATTGCGGCTGCCTGCCCCCGCCACGTCCTTCACGACGCACGGGAAGTCCAGGAACGGGACCAGGTCGTCCGTCGTCGCCGTGGCGGGGTCGAAGACGTGGCTGCGCGCCCGGGACAGGCCGTGGCGGCGCAGATGGTCGCGGAATCCGCCCTTGTCGCGCAGCAGCGCCACGGCGGCGGGGTCCGCGTGCGGCAGCCCGAGTTCACGTGCGACGTGTACGGCCTGGTCACTGACGGAGTCCACCATCCGCAGCACCCCTGCCACGGCGGGCATGGCGCGCAGCACCGCCAGCACGCGGCCGGCGTCATCGGTGTCGACGTCGACCACCGTGACGGTGCCCGGCTCGGCCTGCGCCAGCTCGTGCAGATAGCGGGACCGGTCGGCGGTCAGGAGCACCAGCTCGTGACCGCGGCGCCGGGCCGCGGCGGCCAGGTGGTCGAGACCGAAGTTGAGCGCTTCTACGGCGGCGATGACCGACATGGGGAACCTCCAGCGGGTGGGAACGAAGACAGTGAGGACACACGGACGCGGACGCGCGTGCCCGGCTCAGGTGCGGGCGGTGCCGCGCCGGCCCGCCGCCCGTGGACGCTCGGCGTCCGCTTCCGGACGTGCCTGACCGTTCCCGGGGGTCCCGGGACCGCTCCCGAGCCTGAGCACGAGGAAGGCGCAGGCCGCCAGGAGACCGACGGCCGCACAGCCCGCCCAGAGCACCGAGCCGCCGGCGCGGTCGAGGACGATGCCGCCGGCGATCGGCGCGACACAGGACGCGGCCGCCGTACCGAAGCCGAAGACGCCCTGGTAGCGGCCTCTCAGATGCGACGGCGACAGGTCGGCGACCGCGGCCGCCGACGTGGGCGCGAAGACCATCTCGCCGACCGTCCAGATCACCACGCCGAGCCCGTAGACCGTTGCGGCGCTCCCGGCGAGGGCCGTCACGCCGAACCCGGCCCCGAACAGGACGGCGGCCCCGGCGAGCAGCGGGCCGGGCCGCCGGCCGCGCAGCCCCCGCGACAGCGGGATCTGCAGCAGCACGACCACCAGGCCGTTGAGGCCGATCACCAGGCCGTACGTGCGTGTGCTGAGCCCCTGGGCCTCCATGGCCACCGGCAGGGTGGTCACGCCCTGGTGGAACAGCAACCACAGCGCGAAGGACACGGCGGTCAGTGCGAGCAGCCGGCCGTCGCGAAGGGCCACGGTCAGGCCGCGCGCGGCAGCCGGCCCGGCCGTCGGCGCCGGGACCGCGTCGTTCGCCGCCGGACGCGTCTCCGGCAGCAGCAACCAGGCCATGAGTCCGCAGACCAGCGTCGTCGCCGCGTCGCCGACGAAGATCCACACGAAGTCGGCCCGCACAAGGAATCCGGCCATGACCGAGGACAGGCCGAAGCCGATGTTCACCGCCCAGTAATTCAGCGAGAAGGCACGCTGCCGGTCCTCCGGGCCCACGAGGTCCGCGATCATGGCCGAGAGCGCCGGGCGCGGCGCGGAGCTGCCGGCGCCGAAGAGAAACGTCAGCACGGCCATGGCGGCAACCTGCGGGGTCACGGCCAGCGCGGCCGTGACGGCCGCGGTCACGACGTAGGACCCGGCCATGGTGGCCCGCCGGCCGAGCCGGTCGCTCAGCTCGCCGCCGACGAGCGAGCCCGCGACCGAGCCGAGGCCGAAGCACGAGACCACCAGTCCCGCCGCGGTCGCGGAGAACCCCCGGTCGAGCGTGAGGTAGAGGGTCAGGAACGGATAGACGAAGGTACCCAGCCGGTTCACGAGCGTGCTCGACCACAGCCACCAGAAGCCCCGGGGCAGTCCCCCGAACACGGCCCCGCCCGTCCACCGCACAATCGACTCCGTCCCGCCGCTGCTCACCGACCGGCTTTTCCGGTCACACCGAGCGTGGGCCACGGGCCCGGGTCACTTCATCGGGAGAAAGCCCCGTCCTGGGGCGACACGTACCTGAGGCCGCCTCCTGGGTGCGGACACGCCCGGCCGGCGGAGGCCGCCCCACCTGGTACATCACTGGTGCGTCCCGCGGCTTCGACGTCCTGGTGGACAACACCGGACAGGGCCTGCTGGGCGCACTGGGAGAGAGCAGCGACGCCGACCCCCGCTCGCTGTCCGGCCTCGTCGTCTTCCGGCTGATCAAGGTCAGCCGCGCCGTCATGCTTCGGCGGAGCCGCGACGACCTCGCTCCCTGGCGTACGAAGTCCGCGGCCACCGTGCACGACGACGCCGCTCGGTGGTCATCCGCGAGCTGACTCCGTGAAGCGCAACGGGGTCGCCCTCCACGAAGAGAGCGACCCCGCGCGAGACGGCCCCCGCTGGGAGCGGTGGGCCGGAGATCAGCCGCGGACGATGTTCTCCGCCTGCGGGCCCTTCTGTCCCTGCGTCACGTCGAAGGTGACGTGCTCACCCTCCACCAGCTCGCGGTAGCCGTTGCCGGAGATGTTGGAGTAGTGGGCGAACACGTCCGGCCCTCCCCCGTCCTGAGCGATGAAGCCGAAGCCCTTTTCCGAGTTGAACCACTTCACAACGCCAGATGCCACTTGCTCGTCCTTCACATGCTGCTGCTGCGGCGCGCCACCGGCGCGCCGGCAAACCTCCGGTGCCGGGCTGCCGCCCCTTGCATACCCGATGATCCGATGCCTTGGCCAGCGAATACCCCCACGTCGGCGCAGATGTCGCGTTCGTGTCGTCTGTCCAGGTGCCTGTCGGCGAGGGGGTCGCCTCCGGGTGGTGGGCCCACCCGTCCGCGGGGCCGCGTTCAGCGCACCTGCGCATTGAACCTCGCCACTTCCTCCGGGAGCGCCGAGAGACCCTCCACGCGGAACGTGGGCAGTCCGGCCTCCGGCTCCCTCCATTGCATCAGGGCCCAGGGGCCACGGCGCACCAACGCCGTCCGCATCCCCGCCGCGGCAGCCGGCACGACGTCCTCGTCCAGACGGTCACCGACGTACAGGGTCTCTCCCGCCGGGAACGGAACGGCCTCGCCCATGCGGACGAAGAACTCGGGATCGGGCTTGCCGACCCCCCAGCCGGCCGAGGTGCCGATGGCGTCCACGTCCCCGGCGAACAGGCCCCGCAGGTGCCGCTCGCCCCCAATGGTCTGGTTCCCCGCTATGCCGAGCCAGAGCCCGGCGCCCCGCAGGGCGGCCAGGGCGGGCCGGGCGTCGGGGTAGAGGTCCTCCTCGCCGAAGGATTCCGGCTTCCCCGCGGCAGCGCGTTTCTCGCGTTCCTCGTCAAGGTCCGCTCCGGGCCGGAACAGATGGAAGACATCGCGGTGATCGCGGCCCTGTGCGACGAGCACGCCGAACATCGCGTGGAAGGTGTGACGCGGAACACCGAACCAGTCGGCCCACGACTCATATGCGCGAGTGTCGTCCACGAGGCACTCACCCACGTCGAACACCACGGCGCGAATCATGACCGGCAGCCTACGGTCCGCACGCCGAAAAAAGCGTACACACGCGCGAATTCAGGCCGAATCCGGAATGTCTGTCGCCGGCCCGCGGCCGGACGGCAGCGCCCCCGACTCCTTCCTCGACTGCTCGCGCCTTCACGGTCCACGTGCGGAGCCGGTCTCAGAAATGCCTCCGCCACGGGCGATCGGCGACCCGATCGGCCCCCTGACGGAGGATTTCGATGGTCCTCCCCTCCCAGCCCGGCGTACCGGTGCCGGGCCAATTCCCTGAAAAGGCAGAGTCCCTGTGTGACCGAAAGCGGTCGGGGCCGCGGCGGGCGCGGCGTGGTGCGCCATGTGCCGGGTAGGCGGCAGGGGTGCCCAAGCGCACGTCCTAGGAGCGCGATACGTGAAGATGATCACTGAGGAAAGCAAGGAACGCGCGCGATCGGGCATCGGGGACCCCGTCGGCAACGAGGCACGCCTCCCCGTACTGGAGGACCCCACGAAGGTGGCCGCCAGGGACGCCCGGGAGTTGTCGAAGGTGTTTCTCGGCAGACTCGGCGTCCTCGAGGAGGGGACGCCGGAGTTCCAGTACATCAGGAACACACTGATCGAACTGAACCTCTCACTCGTCCGTTTCGTGGCGACCCGTTTCCGCAGCCGCGGTGACGAGATGGAGGACATCGTCCAAGTCGGCACGGTCGGCCTGATCAAGGCCATCGACCGCTTCGACCTGAGCCGCGAAGTCGAGTTCACCACCTTCGCCATCCCCTGTATCGCGGGGGAGATCAAACGCTACTTCCGGGACACCAGCTGGGCCGTTCACGTCCCCCGCCGACTGCAGGAACTGCGGATCACTCTGGCCAAAGCCATGGACGAGATGGCCCAGGTCCTGGACACCGACCCCACACCGGCGGAACTGGCGCGGCACCTGGGACTCAGCGAGCAGGAGGTCCGCCAGGGCATCGTGGCGTCCAACGGCTACACCGCAAGCTCCCTGGACGTTCCCCTCGACCGGGACGACGAGGCCGGCGGCAGCTACGCGGAGCAGCACGGGGGCACCGACCCCGCCCTGGAAGGCGTCGAGGACATAGCGGCCCTGAAACCGCTCATCGCCCGGCTCGGCGAGCGTGACCACCTGCTCCTGAGGATGCGATTCCGTGAGGAGATGACGCAGTCACAGATCGGCCTCGCCCTCGGCCTCAGCCAAATGCACGTGTCCCGACTGCTGTCGCACATCCTCACCCGCCTGCGTGGCGACCTGCTCCTCGACGAATAGCGGCCGGGACGTCCGCGGCGCAGAGCGGCCCCCGGTGGCCCTGATCGGCGTCACCGCGCGCGGCGCGCATCCGTGCGCGGTCCCCGCCAGTCCAGGCAGAGAATCGTGGCGTCGTCCTGCAGTTGTCCGAGGCACGCCTCGAACACGGCGGCGGTGGCCGCACGGACCATTTCACGCGGGTGCTCGGCGGCGGTCTCGCGGATCACGGCCGCCAAGTCCACCACTGTGGCCCGGCGTTCCTGCATGCCGTCGGTGTACAGGACCAGCCGGTCGCCGGCCCGCAGGTCGAGAGGCTGAGCACGGAAAGGCGCGCTCGACGGGACGCCGAAGGGCAGGTGGACGTCGAGGCGGACCTCCTGGACCGCGCCGTCGCGCAGCCGGAGCGGCCACGGGTGTCCGGCGTTGATCACCTGGGCGCCGGCTCCGTCCATGGCGATGCGGATGAGTTGACCGGTGGCGAGACCGTTGTGGCCGTGGTCGAGGAGCGTGCGGTGCATCCGACGCGCCTGCTCGGCGAGATCGCACCCGGCCCGGCGGGCGCCCCGCGAGGCGTTGACCGTGAGGGTGGCCAGCACCGCGGAATCGACGTCGTGCCCCATCGCGTCCGTGATGGACAGATGCAAGGTGTCGTGGTCGACCGCGTAGTCGTAGGTGTCACCGCCGATGGAGTCCGCGGGCACGAGCGCGCCGGCCAGCGTGAACTGCTCCCCTTCGTAACTCGCGGCCGAGGGCAGCAGTGCCCGCTGGATCTCGGCGGCCAGGCTGACGGACGTGGTCCGCTCGAGCCAGTGGTAGAGATCGGTGAAGCGCCGGTCCATGACGATGAGGAACGCGAGCGCGTGGGCGGCCTCGCCCACCTCCTCCAGGACGTTCGGCGTGGATTCCGGAAGCGTCAGTTCCAGCAGGCCGATCGCGTCGCCGCGGTTGGTGACCGGCACGATGACCCGCAGGCCCTCGCCGTCGCCCGGCTCCTGCACGAGCCGCTGGCCGCGCAGCGCCCGCTCGTACAAGGTGCCGGACAACGGGATCTGCTCCACGTCACGGCGCTGCCCCGACACGCCTCGCTCACCGATCCGCACCACCCTCCGGCCGATGACGTCGGCGACGAGGAACGACACGGACCGCGCCCCGAACCGGTCGCGCAGGTTGCGGGCGATGACCTCGACGGACTCGGCGGGCGCGGCCGCCTCGGCCGCCGCGAGAACCTCGCTCAGTCGAAGCTGCTCGTGGGCCACAACGTCTCCCTGCTGTCGGCGCACCCGGCCCCCTCGCCGCCAGGGCCTTCGGCTGCCCGACCCGACTTTCCTCGCTCGGTCCACCGCCTACGGCCCATGCTGGCACGGCATCCGCGTGCACGCCGACACGAAGACCCGGCGGCCGGAGCGCCGCGTGTCAGGTGCGTTCCCCGAAACGGTTACGGCGGGTGAGGGCGCGCTGTGTTCCGCTGAGCAGCCGGCTCGGGGACCGGAAGCGCAGCGCGGCGCGGGCCGCGTTGGCGCCCGGGGCCCCGTGGACGCCGCCGCCGGGATGGGCCGCCGCGGAGGCCAGGAAGAGCCCGGCGACCGGTGTTTCCGGGCGCCCGGTCCCCGGAACGGGCCGGAACACCAGTTGCTGGTGCAGCGCGGCGGTGCCGCCGTTGATCGCGCCGTCGTGAAGATTGGCGTCGGCCGATTCGATGTCGGGTGGGGCCAGGACACGACGGGCGCGGATCAATGCGCGGAATCCGGGGGCGTACCGCTCGACCTGTTCTTCCACGCGGTCGGCCATCCGCTCCCGGTCACCCGAGTGCCACGCCCCCGTGATGCCTCCCTCGCCCGCGTCGCCGCGGATGTGGTGCGGGAGGTGGGTGTAGGCCCAGGCCGACTCCGTTCCGGCCGGCGAACGCGTGCCGTCGGCCGTGGTCATCTGCCCGAACAGCACGAAGGGCCGCTCGGGCACCTCCCCCATGGCGATCTGCGCGGCGAACCGCGTCAGCCCGTCCACCCCCTCAGCCAGATGGACCGTGCCCGCGCCCCGCGCGGCGCCGGCGGTCCACGGCACCGGGCCGTCGAGCGCCCAGTCGACCTTGAAGGTCGCGAAGTCCCACTGGAACCGCCGCAGGTCCTCCTGGACGCGTGCGGGAAGGTCGGCCGGGTCCAGCAGTCGCGTGTAGAGCGCCGGCGCTGAGACGTCGGCCAGGACGGCGCGGGCGGCCGGGACGACCCGGCCGTCCGCCGTGCGGACGCCGATGGCCCGCCCGGAACGGACCACCACCGACGTGGCCCGGACCCCACAGCTCACCGTCCCTCCGTTGCGCCGCAGACGGGCGACCAGAGCGGTGACCAGGGACTGCGCGCCGCCCACGGGGACCGGAAACCCGTACGCCTGCCCGAGCATCGCCATGAGCCAGCCGTACCCACCGCTGCCGGCGGCTTCCGGGGCAAGGTCGGCGTGCAAGGCGTTGCCCGCCAGGAGCAGCGGACCCAGCGCGCCGCGGAACTCCTCCTCCCCCAGCCTGCGCACCGGAAGCACCAGGGTGCGGGCCAGGCGGAGTCCCCCCGCGGTGCGCAGCCGGGCGGCCAGGCGCAGTCCGGCCCGCACCGGTGGGAAGGGCGTGAACAGCGCGTCCAGGATGTCGTCACCGAGGCGGTCCCACAGAGCGCACAGGCGCAGCCAGGCCTCGCCGTCACCGGGGGTGTCCCGGTCGAGGAGCGCCGCGGTGTCCGCGGCGTTCCGGTGGAGCACCGCGCAGCGACCGTCCAGCAGCGGGTGCGCGACCACGGCCGGGGCGTGGCTCCAGCGCAGGCCTTCTCGTTCCAGCTCGAGCCGGCGGATGACCGGCGAGGCGGCGGCCAGCGGATAGAAGGAGCTGAACAGGTCGTGGACGAAGTCGGGGTGGACGGCACGGTCGGAGCGGACCCCGCCGCCGGGCTCGTCCTGGGCTTCCAGGACCTCCACGGCCCATCCCGCCTCGGCCAGGAGATTCGCGGCGACGAGACCGTTGGGGCCCGCACCGATCACCACCGCGTCCGGCATGCGATCGCCTTCCGTAGAGTCACCGCTCACGTACCGGACGCGGTCCGGTCCACGCGCTCCTCGACCAGGTGCGCCAGTCTGTTGAGCATGCTGCGGTGGCGCAGTTGGAGGAACGCGTCGAGCAGGGAGTTGTGCAGCATGCCCCCCGGACCGCGCAGCGGATGCTCGTCGACGATCACGAGGGTGTCGTCGGCCCAGGGGCGCAGTTCGAGGGCGATGCGGGCGCTGCCGAGCCATCCGCTCATGGCTTCGAGTTCCAGTTGCCGGCCCGGCCGGCTGATCCGCACGACAGTGGTTCCCTGGAGCTTCATCGGCCCGATGTCCACGGTGTACCGGATGCTGGAGCCGACCTGGGGCCAGTCGCCGTCGTCCCGCTCGGACCCCGATGGCCCGACGACCCACTCCCCGTAGCGGTCGACGTCGGCCAGCACGGCCCACACGTCCTCCGGCGTGCCGGCCACCAGCCGGTGCCTGACGGCCATAGACCCTCCCGATCCCGGGCCGGCGCGCCGGCACTCGCCGACGCCGGACAGCCGGCTCGCCACTGATGTCACTATCGTCACTTTCATCACCATTCACCTCCGGAAGGAGATGGTGCCGATGGCAGGCTCCGGATCGGTCCTGGCGGGACGCACCGCCGTGGTGACCGGCGCCGCACGCGGCATCGGGCGGGCCGTGACCGGCGCCCTGGTGGCGCGCGGGGCGAAGGTCGCGCTGCTGGGCCTCGAGCGGGACGAACTGTCGGCCGCGGCCGAGGCCGAGGCAGGACCCGGCTCGGCGAAGGCATGGCAGGTGGACATCACGGACGAGGCGGCCCTGCGGGATACGGCCGATCAGGTGACGCGGCTGTTCGGTCCGGTGTCCGTGGTCGTGGCCAATGCCGGTGTGGCTGCGGTGGGACCGTTCGAGGATGCGGACATGACGGTCTGGCGGCGCGTCGTGGAGGTCAACCTGGTCGGCAGCGCACTGACCGCCCGCGCCTTCCTCCCAGGGCTCCTCGCCACCCGCGGCTTCTACCTGCAGATCTCGTCCCTGGCCGCCCTCGGCGCCGCCCCGATGATGTCCGCGTACTGCGCGTCCAAGTCGGGGGTCGAGACCTTCGCCCACGGCCTGCGCACCGAGGTCGCGGGCCGTGGAGTGGGCGTGGGCATCGCCTACCTCAGCTGGACGGACACCGAGATGATCCGGGAGGCCTGGCGCCACGGGCCGCTGCGGGAGGTGCGGGCGCTGATGCCGTGGCCGGCCAACCGGGCCCACCCGGTGGAGCCCACGGCGGAGCGTCTGGTGCGCGGCATCGAACGGCGGTCCTCCTCCGTGTACGTCCAGCCCTGGGTGCGCGGCGTGCAGACCGCGCGCGCCCTCCTGCCCGGACTGGTCACCTGGCGGGCCGGACGGGTCCTGGGCAGCGGGGGACCCCGTCCCGGGACCGCCTTCCCAGGGCTCCTCGGCCCGGGCGGCCGGGCCGCCGGCTGAGGGGGCGAAGGGACCGGCGGCGGTCGGGGGGCCACGGTCCCTGTCGTCCCCGGCGGCCGCCGCGTGGTTCGCGGGCCGCGCCTCGGGTAGCCGAACCTTCTGTCCTGCCGGACGTCCCCGTTCGAGAGGAGTGACCGACCATGCGCGCGACCGTGTGGCACGGCAAGCGTGACGTGAGGGTCGAGACGGTGCCCGACCCGGGGATCGAGAAGCCGACGGATGCCGTGATCCGGATTACGTCGACCGGGCTGTGCGGCTCCGACCTGCACCTGTACGAGGTCCTGGCGCCGTACATGACCCCCGGGGACATCCTCGGTCACGAGCCGATGGGCATCGTGGAGGAGACCGGGCCCGACGTCGGCGACCTCTCCCCCGGCGACCGGGTCGTGGTGCCGTTCCAGATCTCCTGCGGCACCTGCTGGATGTGCCGGGAGGGACTGCCCACCCAGTGCGAGACCACCCAGGTCACCGAGTACGGCAGCGGTGCCGCACTGTTCGGCTACACCAAGCTGTACGGTCAGGTCCCCGGCGCCCAGGCCGAGTACCTGCGGGTGCCGCAGGCCCAGTTCGGGCCGATCAAGGTGCCCGACGGCCCGCCGGACGACCGGTTCGTCTATCTCTCGGACGTACTGCCCACCGCCTGGCAGGCCGTGAAGTACGCGGCCGTACCCGCGGGCGGCACCGTCGCCGTCCTCGGCCTCGGGCCGATCGGCGCGATGAGCTGCCGGGTGGCACGCCGGCTGGGCGCCGGACGCGTGATCGGCATCGACCACGTGCCCGAGCGGCTGACCCGGGCACGGCAGGACGGTGCCGAGGTGTACGACCTGGACGACTTCGACGACGCGCAGAGCCTGGTCACAGCGGTCAGGGACGCCACCGGCGGCCGCGGCCCGGACGCGGTCGTCGACGCCGTCGGCACCGAGGCCCACGGCAGCACTCTGGGCCGGGCGGCACAGCAGGCGGCCGGCCTCCTGCCACGGCAATGGGCCGCCAAGCTCATGGAGTACGTGGGCGTCGACCGCCTCGGCGCGCTGCACCTGGCCATCGACATGGTCCGGCGCGGCGGCACGGTGTCGGTGAGCGGCGTCTACGGCGGGATGAGCGACCCGATGCCGATGATGACCATGTTCGACAAGCAGATCCAGCTCCGCATGGGCCAAGCCAACGTGCACCGCTGGAGCGACGAGATCCTGCCGCTGCTCACCGACGACGACCCCTTGGGCGTGGACTCCTTCGCCACGCACCACGTGCCGCTCGACCAGGCTCCGCAGGCGTACGAGATGTTCCAGAAGAAGACCGACGGCGCCATCAAGGTACTGATGCGGCCCTGAGGGGCCGCATCAGGCCGGTGTCCTCCGACTCGCCGTCGTGGCTCCCTCCCGACCACGTGATGCACGCGTGACCGCGGCAGGACCGGGCAGCCGAGTGATGAAGAGCTTTCGCTCGGAAAAGGAGATTCTCATGGGACACGGCGGCAACGTCATCGCGGAGCTCACGGCCGACCACCGCGAGGTCGAGGAGTACTTCGCCCGCCTTGGAGCTCTCCCCGCGGGCGACAAGAAACGACGCGACGTCCTGGACGACGTGACCATCGAGCTCGTACGGCACTCGGTCGCCGAGGAGATGTACCTCTACCCGGCGGTGCGCGAGCACGTCCCCGGCGGGGGCCAACTCGCCGACAAGGAGATCCAGGACCACGCCGAGGTCGAACAGGTCCTCAAGGATCTGGAGAGCGTCGACGTGGACGACGCGCAGTTCGACGTCCTCGTGCAGAAGCTGATCACCGATGTCACGGAGCACCTCCGGGAGGAGGAGCGGCTGCTCTTCCCGAGCCTGGCGCAGGCCTGCTCGCCCGAGCAGCTCATGGAGCTGGGCGACCAGGTCCGCCGGGCCAAGAAGGTCGCCCCGACGCGGCCGCACCCCAGCGCGCCGGACACCCCTCCCGCCAACAAGCTGCTGGCTCCCGGCACCGGCCTCGTCGACCGGGCACGGGACCTCATCACCGGACGCGGCAAGTCCTGAACCAGGCGACAGGGGCAGAGGGGGCCGGCCACTGCCGGCCCCCTCTGCCGTCCGTATCCCGGCTCGCTTCCGGAAACCGGGGGTGGGCTGATCGTCGACATCTCGCCCGCGGGCGCACGCCGGTACGCGCACCACACCCCTTACGGTGCGGGCAAGGCCGCCCGGGACAAGATGACGGCGGACACGGCCGCGAAGTTGCGCACGGACCCCGAGGTGCAGGACGCGACACCGGGCGCTGCGCGGAAGACCGCGTCACGGCGGCCGGTCGACGCGGGCCGGCGGACGTCAGCCCAGGGCGATGAACTCGAGTTGGAGGTTGTCGGGGTCCCGGAACACGACGGTCGAGTAGGCGAAGGGCTCGGACTCGTCCCGGATCGGCGTGTGTGCGATGCCCAACTCGTCGAGCCAGGACATCCAGGACTCGAGGTCGGCGCGGGAGCCGACCTGGAACGAGATGTGGTCCAGCCCGGTCCGGGCTTCGAGGAATCCCTCGTGCTGGTTGCCCGTGTTCCTGTGCAACCCGATCACGACACCGGAGTCGGGCGTGATCAGCAGGACCCCGTACCCCGTCTGTTCGCGGTAGAGGTGGTGGAACCTGTAGTCGACCCGCTCGGCGCCGAACAGCCGCTGGTACCAGTCCAGGCTGTCCTCCAGGTTGGACACCGTGAAGGACAGGTGGTGGACGCCGGTGATCGAGGGGCCGGCGATGACCTGCGCCATGACGTACCTCCCGTGATGAGTGATCGGCCCTCCGGCGTGGCTCCGGTCAGGAGAGGGCCTTGAGCAGTTCCTCTGCGAGGGGACCCGAGGAAGCGGGGTTCCGCCTCGTGAGGAGACCGCGGTCCACGACGGTGCAGGGCTCCCGGGCGGGGCCCCGCGAATACCGGGTGGGCAGGTTCTTCAGCTCGTCCTCCGGCAGCCGCTTCGCGCCTTGTCCGCGACCCCGACGCCGGCCTCCTTCTCGTCGCGGAGGCCCGTCACACCGTGGTCGGCGAAGAGCGTGTCGCCGTTCGCGTCGCGGGTCGCGAGGAGTGCGGCCGGTGCGTGGCGGACGATTCCGGGTGGTCTGCCCGAGGCGAGTGCCTCGCGCAGCAGTGAATCCGGAGTCGGGGTCGGCCGAGAGGTCTTCCATCGGGCCCTGGCCTCCGGGGCTCATCGTGTCCGCAACGGGCATGACCCCGCCGGGAGTTGCCATGGTGACCTCGTGCCCGGCTTCGGCGAGGACGCGGCACGGCGCGACGAACTCCTCGGCCCAGTAACCGGTCGGGTCCCCGTGACCGTCTTTCAGGCTCCAGCAGCTCGCGCCGGTCGGCACGGAAAGGATCTCGGCCATGGTGACGCCCGGGCAGTGGCACGGTACTCAGCGCTCGAAGGTGCCGTACATGGTGGCCCGCGCGATGGCGTGGGTGAACAGGCGGAAGTCCATAAGGGCGGGGGCCGTCGTCTCGGACACGTCCAGCTTTTCCACGTCGACGGCGTGCACCACGAGGAAGTAGCGGTCCGGGCCGTTGCCCGGGGGTGTCGCCGGGCCCAGGTACCTTCGGTAGCCGGCGTCGTTGGGCAGCGTCACCGCTCCGCCCGGCAGCTCGCTTCCGTCTCCCGCTCCGGCCGGCAGGTCGGTCACGGAGACGGGAAGGTCGGCCACGGCCCAATGCCAGAAGCCCGAGGCGGTCGGCACGTCGGGGTCGAACATCGCGACCGTGAAACTGCGGGTTTCCTCGGGGAAGCCCGACCAGCTCAGCTGCGGCGAGATGTCCGATCCGCCGGCGCCCAGGATGCCGCTCACCTGCTCGCGGGCCAGTCGCTCGCCGTGGACCACGGACTGAGAGGTCACCGAGAAGCTCGGGATCGGGGGCATGAAGTCGTAGGGGCCATAGGGCTTGATCACGACGATCTCCCACTTTCCCGTCCGGTCGGCGGCGGGGTCGACCCATCCGCTCGCTGCCCGCGTCAGCGGCGCCCAAGGAAACGGCGGTGGAGACCCGCATCAACGCCGTTTCCCGCACCGCCGCGCGACCACGTGTCCGGCGTGGCACTCCCACCCGTCAACGGTAGGCGCCGGCGGTGGAGTGAGCCACCGCGCGTCCCCGCGAGGACCTCAGCGTGTGAAGGGCGGGGCGCGGCAGGGAGCTTCCACGGGCTCGTGGTCGCACAGGCAGGTACCGACGCGACGGGTGCGGTGGTGGGCAACGAGGGTTCCGCGGCACGGTCACCGGGCTCCGGATGCGCGGCGCCGGCATGCGCAGGACCCTGGAGTTGTCGAAGCGGAGCGGCGGCCGCGCCGGCCGGTGAGGCATCCGCAGCTCGTCGGGCTGCACCGGTCCGGCCCGCACGGCTGCCCGCCGGCGAAAGCGAGGCACCCCCATGCAGATGATGCAAGCAGCTCGAATGCACGGATACAAAGAGCCCCTTCGCATCGACGAAGTCCCCATGCCCGACCCGGCGCCGGACGAGATCCTGCTGAAAGTCGCCGCGACCGGCATGTGCCGCAGCGACTACCAACTCCTCAACGGCTACTTCGAAGGCCCGTTCCCCGTGGACCTCCCCTACATCCCCGGCCACGAGGTCACGGGCCGCGTGGCCGGGATGGGCAGCGCCGTACCGAAGACGGTGGGCTACTCGGAAGGCGACATGGTCGTCGTCAACCCCAGTTGGGGGGACGGCACATGCCGCCAGTGCCGCGAGGGCAACGAACAACTGTGCAGCGGAAACGGCAGGTGGGTGGGCTTCGGCCCGCCCGGGGGCTTCGCCGAGTACATGGCCGTGGAATGCCGCCATGCCATCCCCGTGTCGGAGAACGCCGCGCGGGCGCCTGAGCTGCTCGCCCCGATGACCGACGCGGGCATGACCCCGTACCGCGGGATGCGCAAACTCCGGGACACCGGAAAGCTCGGCCCCGGCCGCACCGTCGCCGTCACCGGCATCGGCGGCCTGGGCAGCTACGCGGTCCAGTACGCCAAACTCCTCGGCGGCGGAGCCACCGTGGTGGCCCTCGCCCGCAAGGACGGCAAACTGGACGTGGCGAAGGAGAACGGCGCCGACTACGGGATCAACGTCCGCGACAAGTCCACCGAGGCCATCCAGGACGAGCTGGAACAGCTCACCGGACGCAGGACCATCGACGCCATCCTGGACTGCGTGGGCAGCAACGCGTCCATCTCCATGGGGTTCGACCTGCTGGGCCCCGAGGGGGTACTGGCGGCGGTGGGCCTCATGAGCCACCACGTCGAGCACAGGCAGTTCCCCTTCGTGGGGACGGAGCTGACCTACATGGGTTCCTTCTGGGGCAACCACCTGGACCTGGTCGAGGTGCTCTCCCTGGCCGAAGCCGGCCTCGTCAAGCACAACGTCACCAAAGTGGGGCTGGAGGACATCAACGACAGCCTGGAGGCCCTCGGCCGCGGCGACGTCGTCGGACGCCAGGTCATCGTCTTCGAATGACGGCGTCGGGCGCCTCTGCTGTCCGCTCCCCCGGAAGGGGGGCGGACAGCGTCACGTGCCGCCCGCGGCCATGTCGCGGTTGCCGCCACCGCGCGGCGCTATGCGCCGAGCGCTCCTCCTGGCGGGTTCGCCGGGGACGCGGCGATCTGCCGCCAGAAGCCGATGATCATCTGCTCGAACCGCAGTCCCACCTCCAGCGTGGCCCGCTGGGGCGAGCCGGGGAGGGGCCGGCCGGAGGCCACGAGCCGCTCGTACTCCGCGAGCCTGGCTTCGTGGGCCTCGATCTGCTCCGCGGCAAGCCGGACGACCGCGCTCCCCCCTTCGACGGGGGCGCCGTCGGCGTCCCCCTCCGCGGGGCCGAGGGGCTGGAAGTACAGACGCAGCAGCCCCTCGTCGTGGATCTCGGTTGTCGCCCGCGTCGGGGTGGTGAGCCACTGGCGCAGTTCGTGGCGTCCTTCGGCGGTGAGGGACAACGTGCGGCGACGGCGTCCGCCCTCCTCCTGGCGTTCGACGACCAAGCCGCGCCGGACCAGCCGGCCGGCCTCCTCGTACAGCTGCGAGCGGGGGAACGACCAGAAGTAGCCGATGCTCTCGCGGATGCGCTGGTCGAGTTGGTAGGGGGTCGCCCCGTCGTGCCTGTCCAGCAGGCCGAGGACGACATACGCACTGATCGGGAGGGCGCCCGGCATCACTGTCTCCTGGTTCGGACGTTCTGAACCTCAATATTCCAGCCTGGAACGTCCCGACCGTACCGTAGGTCACCACGGTCGAAGGGAATCAACGTGACCAGTGTGTCTCTCGGCAACCGGTACCTCACCGCGGGCAACTACGCCCCGCTCACCGAGGAGGTGAGCGCCTCCGGCCTGCCCGTCACGGGTGAGTTGCCGCGCGAGCTGAACGGCCGCTACCTGCGGATCGGACCGAATCCGCGCGGCGATGTCGACCCGGCCACCCATCACTGGTTCAACGGGGCCGGAATGGTGCACGGTGTCCGGCTGCGCGACGGCAGGGCCGAGTGGTACCGCAGCCGCTTCATCGAGAGCGAGCAGGGCGCGCCGAACACCAACGTCGTCCACCACGCCGGGCGCATCCTCACGCTCATCGAGGCCGGCAAGCCGCCGGTCGAGATCAGCCCCGACCTCGCCCGCATGGCGGTCTGGGACTGCGACGGCGCCCTGAGCCGCGGGTTCACCGCCCACCCGAAGGTGGACCCGGTGACCGGCGACATGCACGCCATCACCTACAACCCGCGTTTCAGCTCCCTTCGATATGTGGTGCTCGGAGCCGACGGCAGGGCCAGGCACAGCAGTGACATCGAGGTCGACGACGGTCCGATGGTCCACGACATGGCGCTGACCGAGACGCGCGTCGTCGTGCTCGACCTCCCGGTCACCCTGGCCGCCGCCGAGCGCCTCGCCCGGGCCGGCGGTCCCCTGACCAGGCTGCCCCTGACCTGGGACGACCGTCACGCGGCGCGCATCGGCATCCTGCCGATCGGCGGGACGGCCGAGCAGACGCGCTGGATCGAGGCGCCGCGCTGTTTCGTCTTCCACGTCCTCAACGCCCACGACAACGCCGACGGCTCGCTGACGATGGACGTCGTGCGCTACGACCGGATGTTCGTCCGCGATGTCTGGGGGCCCGGTGACGCCGAGCCCACCCTGGTCCGCTGGACGGTGAACCCGGCGCTGGGCACGGTCGGCGAAGAGGTGATCAGCGAGTACCGCGTGGAGTTCCCGCGGATCGACCCCGCGCTGACCGGACGCGCGCACCGCTACGGCTGGTTCGCCGGTTTCAGCGCACACGGCCTGAAGATCACCGACGACGTGAAGCGCGACCCGAGCGACGGCTTCGGCACGGGACCGCTGGTCAAGGTCGACACCCGCACCGGAAACACCAGCCTCCACGACTACGGTCCCGGCCGGGTCACGATGGAGCCCGCGTTCGTACCGCGCCCGGACGCCGTGTGCGAGGACGACGGCTGGATCCTCTCGGTGGTCCACGACGCCAACGCCGGCCGCGCCGAACTGGTCGTCCTCGAAGCGGCCGACCTCGACGCCGCCCCGGTCGCGAGGGTGCACCTGCCCGGCCGTGTGCCGTTCGGCTTCCACGGGAACTGGATCGACGACAACGCCATCGCGAGTTGATCGCCCGACAGCGGCCAACGTGCCTTCAGAGCACCGGCCTTCGCCGGACCGTCGTCCCGAACCCGGCGACCCTTCGACCCGGCGCCACCGCCGAGCGGGCGCGTGAGCCCATCGGTCACCCGGACCGCGCCCGCCCCGCGACCGGGTACGGAAACGGCGCGGCCGAGAGCTCAGCGGTCACGCCACGCCGGGGCGAGGGCGACGAGCATCACGGCGGCGGCGAGCGCGAAGGCGGCCGGGTAGCCGGCGCGGGCCGCCGCCGCGCCGAAGCCGACGGCGCCCAGGCCCATCCCTCCGTCGTAGGCGACGTTCCACAACGCGCTGACCGTTCCGTACCCGGATTCCGGGACCCGCGCGTACATCAGCGTCAGCGTCGCGTTCTGCGCCACCCCGAAGCCGGCGCCGAACAGCGCGACCCCGGCCAGCACCGCCACCGGACTGCTCGTCGCCGCTGTCACCAGCAGGCCCGCGGACGATGCCAGCAGGCCGGGGAGCACCAGGCGGCCCGGGCCGTGGCGGTCGCCGAACCGCCCGGCGAACCAGCGGGCCACGGTGGCCGTCGCGGGCTGGGCGAACAGCGCTGCCGCCACCAGCCCGGACAGCGACGAGGGGACGGCGACCGGCAGGAAGGTCACGATGATTCCCGCACCCAGCGCGGTCGCCGCGAACACGGCGGTGGGCCGGGCCAGGGCTCCGCCGCGCAGGCCGGCGACGACCCCCGCGTCCCGGCCCGCGGACCGTTCCCGCCCGGGCAGCCCCGGCACCACCACCATCGCGGCCAGGGCCGCCACCCCGCCCGCCGCGCACACCGGCGTGAACCCCACGTGCGAGGCCAGCCACACGCCCAGCGGCAGGCCCACCAGGGACGGCACGCCCGACACGATGCCCGCCAGCGCCAGCCCCTCGCCGCGCCGTTCGGCCGGGATCAGCGAGGCCGTCAGAGCGCCGCCGGCGACGACGGTGAGCGCGAAGCCCAACCCACGCAGCAGGCACACGCCGACGATCCACGCCATGCCGTGCCCGACGGTCAGCACCAGTGCGGGCGCACCGAGCAGCGCCAGCCCCGCGGCGAGCGCAGACCGGTATCCGAACCGGGCGACGAGGCGCGGCGTGGCCAACTCGCCGCCGACTGTGGCGAGCATCAACGCACCGGTGGCAAGGCCCGCGTCACCGCCGCCGCGCTCGGCGTACAGCGGCACCACCGACAGCAGCAGGAAGAAGCTCGCGGAGGCGCCGATCACCGTCACGAAGCGCAGCAGCAACCGCCGCGTCATCAGCGGAGGCCGGGCGGGCACGGGGGGTGTACCCGGCAGGCGTGCGGTGCCCGGGGCCGCGGCGACGGGCCGGTGACTGGGCGGCTTGGTCATGCCGTTGACGCTAAAGGCCGGCCGGCCCCCGGCTAAGCTCCAATTCCATGCCGCTGGAGTGGTCCGGTCTGTCCCCGGAACTGCTGCTCGCCCTGGACCGGGAGAGCGCCGAAGGGCTGCGCGCGCAACTGGAACGTCAGATCAGGGACGCCATCAGGGCCGGACGCCTCGGGGTCGGCGAGCGGCTCCCGTCCTCCCGCGAACTGGCCCGCCGACTGGGCGTGTCCCGCGGACTGGTCCAGGACTGCTTCGCCCAGTTGCAGGCCGAGGGCTACCTCACCACCAGGGCCGGCGCGGCCACCACCGTCGCGGCCCGCGCCTGCCCGCGACCCGCGCCGGCCCCCGAACCGCCGCCCGTACCGCGGCTCATCGCCGACTTCCGATCCGGCGTCCCGGACCTCGGATCCTTCCCTCTCGCCGACTGGCTGTGGGCGATGCGCGAGGCCGGCAACTCCCTGCCGACCGCCGCACTCGGCTACGGCGAGCCGCGGGGCGCACCCGCGCTGCGCGAAGTGGTCGCCGGGTACCAGCGACGGGTGCGGGCCGCCGCCGCCGACCCCGGGCGGACCGTCATCTGCTCCGGCTACGCCCAGGGTCTGGGCCTGGTCCTGCGCGCGCTGGCCGCCCACGGTGTCCGCACCCTGGCCTACGAGGACCCCGGCGCTCCCGGCGCGACGTCCCTGGCCGCCACGCACGCCGGGATGACCGCCGTGCCGGTGCCCGTCGACGAGGACGGCATCGACGTGGGCGCGCTGGAGGCGACCGGCGCGCGGGCGGTCCTCGTGACCCCCGCGCACCAGTGGCCGACGGGGGTGGTCATGGCCGCCGGCCGGCGGCGCGCGCTGATCGCCTGGGCGCAGCGACGTGACGCCTTCGTCGTCGAGGACGACTACGACGCCGAATTCCGCTACGACCGTGAGCCGGTCGGCTCACTCCAGGGCCTCGCCGCCGACCGCGTCGTGGCCCTCGGCACGGTGAGCAAGTCCCTCGCGCCCGCACTCCGGCTGGGCTGGCTGCTGTGTCCGCCGGCGCTCGTCGAGTCCGTCGTGGCCTTCAAGGAGGGGGACGACCGCGGATCGCCGACCCTGGACCAGGTCGCGCTCGCCCGACTGCTCGCCTCCGGGCGCTACGACCGTCACCTGCGGCGGATGCGGACGGTGTACGCGGCCCGGCGCGCCACCCTGGTCGAGGCGCTCGCGGCGCACGCGCCCGGCGTACGCCTCACCGGCCTGGCCGCCGGCTTCCACGCCGTGGCTCATCTCGCCGCGGGCCGCGACGAGGCACACGTAGTGGCGGAGGCCCGCGCTCGGCGGGTCGGCCTCTACGGGATGACGGCCAACCGCTCCGCGCCGGCCGGCACCGGCGGGGCCTGTCTCGTGCTGGGCTTCGGGAACGTGAGCGAGCGCGCGATCGCGACGGGCATCGCCGCCGTGGCCGATCTGCTGGCCGGCTGACCCCCACTCCCCCGTGGACTCGCGCGGCCCTCGCCCACCCGGACGCGGGCGGGTCCGCGGAGTCCGCGGAGTCCGCGGCGACGCGGTCGCCCGCGTGTGCGCCCGCTGTGACAGAGGGACCGCTTCGGCGCCCGGCGGCGACGCCGAGTGCACGGCGGACGACGATCCCCGGGCCGCCAGCGTCCCGGAATTGACGGGTTGTCAGGACCCGCTCACGCCCCGACCCGGCCCCCGGAGATGCTGTCAACGGCCAGCGGGTCAGGGCGTCGAACCGGTGACGGTCACCACGACGGTGACCGGTTCCGGTGTGCCGTTGCGGGCCAGGTGGTCGGTGACGGCGGACCGCACCTGCTGACGGACGTCGCGGGCGGTGTCCAGCGCGCGGCGCTCCTGGTTGAGAACGCAGCGCACTTCCACGTGCCAGCCTGACGGCTTGAGTGTGCGTTCGACCAGGATGCCCGCTTCGGGGGGCCGGGCGGCGACGCCTATGTGCTGCTGGGCACGGGCGGCGGCATTGGCGAGCCGGTAGCCGAGGCCGGGCTGCAGTCCGGCCACGCCGGGAACGGCGAGGGCGGCATGGGCCGCGGTCTGGTTGAGGTTCGCCGCTTGGAGGAGGGTCATCGGAATTCGCCTTCCGGGAGATCGGCTTCGCCGCGGGCCGTGGGAACGCCGGGCTCCAGCAGGTCCATGATCGTGACGTCGACGCCGCTGACGGCCAGGCCGAGCGTCCGGTGCGCGGCGTGGAGGACCGCTTGGCGTACGTGGTCGGCGTACTCGGGCAGCGGCCGGTCCGGCGTGGCGGCCAGAGTGAGGGCGACGTGCACGGCCCGGCCCTTTCCGGAGGGGGTCATGCGCAGACTGGCGATCTGCGCGCCGCTGACGGTGTCGGCGGCCCGGCGCAGGACTTTCGCCGCCGCGGTCTCGGCGATCTGCAGGTCTCCGGCGGGGTCGTCCAGGGGCAGCATGCGGCCGAGGCGGATCTCGGCGCGGACGGTGCGGATCACCCGGTCGGCGATGGCCTGGGCACTGGGCCGCTCCTGGGCGCCGAGGGCGCCGATCGCCTCGTCCAGGGCAGCCAGACCCTCGATGGCCTGCCGGCAGTAGGGGCAGTCGGCGGTGTGCGGATCGGTGGCGGAAGTGGCATCGCGTGCGAGCTCCCAGGCGCGGCTGAGGGGGCGCCCGCAGGGCAGCAGCTGATCACCGGCGAGCAGGGACGCGTCAGCGCCCCGGGGCGGGGCCGCACCCTCGATGCCGGCCGGCGGCGGCCCAGCCGCGGAGGGCCGTGCATGCGGGTCTTCTAGCGCCATGGGGCCATCTCCTTCATCAGGGAGCGCCTGGCTCGAAAGAGCCTGCCTCGTACGGTCTGTTCACTGGCGTCCACGATCTGCGCGATCTCCTCGTAGTGCAGGCCGTGCAGTTCCCGCAGCACCCAGCAGGCGCGCTGCTCGGGGTTCAACCGGGAAAGCGCGCGGGCGAGCGCGGCGGTGGCGGCGCCGCTCTCTGCGGCGCCGGCCGGCCCGGATCCCGTAGTGCCGGCGGTGGGCTCGGGGACGGTGTCCAGGGGTACGGCGGACGTGCGGCGGCGGAGAACGTTGAGGCACCTGTTGGTGACAATGCGGTACATCCAGGTGCGGAACGCCGCGTCGCCCCGGAACTGCGGGAGCCGCCGCCAGGCACTGATGAAAGCGTCCTGGACGGCGTCCTCGGCGTCCGAGGAGTTCCCGAGCAGATGGTGGGCCAGCGCGAGCAGGGAGGCGCTGTGCCGGCGCACCAGGACGGCGAACGCGTCGTCGTCGCCTTCACCGGCGCGTACGGCCAGCAGCCAGTCCGGTCCACCCTGCGCGGCGACGTCCGGCCGCTCGGGTGGCGTGGGTTCCTCCGGTTCCTGCACGGCCGCTCCCCTGGGTGTCGGGGCCGTCCAGCGGCTGTCCCAGGAAGCGTGTGCGGTCGGCGCGGTCAGCGCCGGAACACGCACTGCGACCCTTCGAAAACACCGCATCATTCAGTCTATATGAGATAAATGGCCGAATTCCGTGACGATTGCCGCTGGAGCGGGTCCAATCCTTTGACGGGCACTGAACCGGTGCCCGCATCGATCAAGGAGTTCCTCATGATGGACACGACCAGCCGCCCGGTATTCGCCAACGACCAGGCCGCCGACGCCGGATCGATCCTGAAGGGCGGCCGCGGCGCCGACTGCCCGGCCGACAGCCGGGGCCAGACCACCATCACGGACAGCGTGGTGGAGAAGATCGCGGCGATGGCCACCCGGGAAGTACCGGGCATCCACAACCTCGGCACCGGGATGGCCAGGGCCATCGGGGCCGTACGGGACCGGGTCCCGGGCGGACGCCCCGGCGTCGGCCGCGGCGTGACCGTGGAGGTCGGCGAACGCCAGGCCGCCATCGACCTCGACGTCGTCGTCGAGTACGGCATCTCCATCGTGGACGTGGCCGCGGAGGTCCGCACCGATGTGATCACGTCGGTGGAGCGCATGACCGGACTGGAAGTGGTCGAGGTGAACATCACCGTCGACGACGTCCACCTCCCCGACGAGGAGGACGACGAGCCGCCCCCGACCGAGGGCCGCGTGTCGTGAACCGCCCGGCGTCATCGGCCGGTCGCGACCCGCGTCGCGACGAACCGTGTGCCCAGACGGCACACTCCAGGAAATGGGTGAGTGAGAGATGAGCACAGCAGCACTGGGCCTGGTGGCAGGCATGGCACTGGGCTTCGCCGGTTACTTCGGCGGGTTCGGAGCGTTTCTGGTCGTGGCCGTCCTCGGGGCACTCGGTCTGATCATCGGCTGCTTCGCGCAAGGCGACCTTGTCGTCGGCGACTTCGTCCACCGCCGTGACGGAAGGCGCGACGAGGGAAGCCACAGGAGCGAGGGAGACCTTCCCCGCCCCCGGAGCGGCCCCAGCCACCAGACCTTCAGGCGCCCCCGGAATGACTCGACGCCGCCTCGGAGTCGAGTGCAATGACCGCGCAGCCGGCCCTTCCCGTCCATGACTCCACCCGGCACCGGGACACGGGAACAGACGGCCTGCCGCCCCCGGCCGAACGCGGCGCGACCGACATCCCCGGCAAGGTGGTGGAAAGGATCGCCGCCAGAGCGGCCCGCGAGGCCATGACCCGGCGGACGGGCCGGGCGTCGGGCCGCCGGGCGCTCGGTTCCCCCAGCGCCTCGGCCGCCGTGCACCACGGATCGGCACGGCTGGCCCTGTCCCTGGATCTGCCCTATCCCCTCGACCTCGCGCGGACCGGATCGCTGCTGCGGCATGACATCGCCGAACGGGTCGCCCAGTTGACCGGGCTGGACGTCCGCGAGGTCACGCTGACCGTGCGCCGGCTCGTCCCGGTCGAGGGCCCGGGAAGCGGAAGAGTCCACTGATCCGGCGGGGCGCCGCCGCCGAACAAGAAGCGACGCAAGGAGTGTCATGAATCCCCGACGAGAACCCGCTGTCCCCGCCCCCGTCCCCGAACCCCGCCCACCGCAGTCCCCCGCGGGGACCTCGGCGACACGGCGCGTGGCGACCGGGGGGCCAAGGCGTGACGAGTCCCCGCCCGGCCACGGCCCGGTGGGAGGCGCCGTGAGACGGAAACCCTCGCGGCGGCTGTGGTCCGCACGCCGGACCCCCGCCGCCCTCGCCGCGCTGGTGATGCTGTTCTGCGCCGGGATGCTGTTGTTCGACGTCGTGCAGGTACGGGCCGGCCAACCGGCCGCCGCCTGGCGCAAGGGGCTCTTCGACGAGTTGGCGAGCCGTCCTCTCGACGACGTGTGGATGCTCGCCGGCGCGGCCACCGCAGCCGCCCTCGGCCTGTGGCTGATCGTGCTCGCGCTCACTCCCGGCCTGCGCCGCCGGCTGCCGCTCCAGGTACCCGCCGGCCGCGGCCGCACCCGCGCCACGCTGGACCGCGACAGCGCGGCCCAGTTGCTGCGTGACGCCACCCTGCGGGTCCCCGGAGTGAGCCGGGCTCGGGTCCGGGTGCGCCGGCACCGCACCCGGGTGCGGGCGGACGTGCGCTTCCGCGACCCGCATGACGTCAAGAGCGAGATCGTCGCCGCCGTCAGGGACGAGCAGCGCAACCGGCTCGCTCTGGCCCACAGCCCGAAACCGAGAGTCCGCGCACGGCGTTCGACCTGACCGGCCGCACACCCCGGGACCACGTGACATGGAGGACGGATCATGGACACCCAAGCCAAGGTCAACCGGACACTGCTTGCCGCGGTGGGATTCGTTCTGCTGGGCGGAGGGCTCCTGGTGCTGGCCGCCGGACTGAACGTGTACCGCCGATGGGCTCTCGCGCCCCCCGACGGCTGGCCCCTGACCTCCCCGCACCAGGTCCTGCTCAGCCGTGCGGACCGGATCGCCTGGTCCGGGCAGGGATGGTGGTGGTGGCCCGCCGTGATCGCCGCCCTGGTCGTCGCCGTTCTGCTCGCCCTGTGGTGGCTGCTGGCACAACTGCGGCGGCACCGTCCCGGTCCCGTCGCAGTGGGCGGGGACTCCCCCGCCGAGGGTGTCCAAGTACGGGACAGGGCACTGAGCGACGCACTCGCCGCCGATGCCGGGCGCCTGCCAGGCGTCCGCAAGGCCACAGCACGGATGGCGGGCAGGGCCCCGCACCCCGAGGGCCGCATCGATCTCACCCTCGATCCCGACAGCACCCCCGCCCAGGTACTGGCGGACCTGCACGACGGACCTGTGGAACGAGCCCGCCGATCCGCCGGCTGGGAGCACCTCCCCACCCGCACCCGTCTGCACGTCGCCGGCCGCCGGCCGCACCGCGTCGAGTAGGCCGAGGGCGACCCGCGAAGACCGCTCACCTGGCCGAGTCTGAGCGGGACGGCGTCAGTGGCCGCGACGTACCGCTGAATGCCTCGACTCCCGCCGTCGCGTGGGTGAGGGTGGGCCGACAGTGATCGGCGGAACGGAACCGTCAGCGCGAGAGCGGGTACGCCGGAGCGGCTCAACGCGACACAGCTCCGCCCACCGCTGCAGCGGACGGGGCCGCGCCCGTGCGACGCCTGGGGAATCACCACCGCGGCGGACCCGCGGCATCGTCGCACTCTGAACGGCTACCCCCGCCCCGTGCTCCCACACCGGCACGCGGGAAGCACCCTCGCAAGACGCCGTGACGTGTCGCGGCAGCCGACGATGCGAGCGACGCCGCCCTGACCCGGCCGCCCTGAAATCTCTTCACCGCCTGGCAGCCACGGACGACATCAACGCCTTCGCCGCACGTCTCCACCCCCCGGCGTCCCTGGAGCCCGGGCCCAACCCGCCCGGCCGTCCCTCGGGTGAGGCGGGCGGCCGCGACAGGCCGCCCCCACGGCTGGTCGGCGTCGGCCGCCGCGCCGGTTACCGTTGCGGTTCCGCCTCCGACAGGATGAGTTCATGACCGAGATCCAGACCCCCCGCCTGCTCCTGCGCCGCTGGCAGGACGACGACCTGGTCCCCATGGCCGAGATCAACGGCGACCCGCGGGTGATGCGCTGGGTCGGCGACGGCTCCGTGCGCGACCTGGAACACACGGCGGAGGCCATCGAGCGGTGGGAGGAGGAGTGGGACGAGGAGGGCTTCGGCCTCTTCGCCGTCGAATTGCTCGCCTCGGGCGAACTGGCCGGTTTCACCGGCCTGTCCCTGCCGGAGTTCCTGCCCGAGGTGATGCCCGAGGTGTCGGTCTGCTGGCGGCTGGGCCCGCAGTTCTGGGGCCAGGGCTACGCCTCGGAGGCCGCCCACGCCGCGATGGAGTTCGCGCTCCAGGACCGCGGCCTGGACCGCCTGGTCGGCATCGCCCGGATCGGCGACAACGCCTCGGAGAACGTGATGCGCAAGCTCGGCATGGCGCCGGAGCGCGACACCACACACCCCGAGTACGGCTTCCCGCTGCGCATCCACTCCATCGACCTCACCCACTACCACGCCTGAAGCGGGCTGCCCGCGCGGACCCGGGCGCCGCTCCCGGGTCCCGCCCCCGCATCGGCGTGCTCGGCAGCGCGAACACGCCGATGCGGCAAGGGCGTTCAGTCGAGCCGTGCGTCAAAGGCAAGGGACTGCGCCAGTTCCTCCACACGTCGCTCCGCCAGGCCCCTGGCCACGAACCAGGCACCCACGTTGCGGACATCGCGCTCGAGGAAGGAGCGGCCCCGCGGGTTGGCGATGACGTCGACGATCTGGGGCACGTCGATGATGACGAGGCGGCCCTCGTGGACCAGGATGTTGTAGGCGGACAGGTCGCCGTGCGCGTAGCCGTCCCGCGCGAGCAGCGACAGGCCGCGGCCGAGCTGCTCCCACAGGTCGTCCAGATCGGCTTCTTCCACGCGGAGTTGGGCCAGGCGCGGGGCGGCCGTCCCGGACCGGTCCCCGATGAACTCCATCAGGATCTCCGTCCCCAGGATCTGCACCGGATAGGGCACGGCCGCCCCCGCCGACCACAGCCGGCACAACGCCGCGAACTCGGCAGCGGCCCACTGGCCCGCGATGGCCTCCTTGCCGAAGGACGTGCGCTTGGCCATGGCCCGGCTGACCCGGGACTCCTTGTGCGTACGCCCCTCCAGGTAGCCGGAGTCCCGGTGGAACATGCGGTGCTGCCCGTCGCGGTAGCGCTTGGCCGCCATCAGGGTGCGGCGGTCGGTCCCGGGCACGGCCCGTTCGATCAGGAAGACGTCGGCTTCCTTGCCCGTCTTGACGATGCCGAGCTCGGTGTCGACGGCGGCCAGGTCCGTCACCACCCATGCGGGGCGGGGCTCGGGGCCCTTCTCGGTCGGAGTCGACTGGTCCCAGGTGGACCAGCGGTCGCCCTGGGGAGGCCCGTCGGCCGCGTGGCCGGGCGGGGTGAGGCCGTCCTCGGCCTCGTAGGTGTCCTCGTCGGCCTCGGCGAAGGCGTCCGGGGTCCAGCGTGCCGCGTACTCGGAGAAGGCCTCCTCGAAGGCTTCTTCGCCGCGGTGATTGCGTCGGTTGTTGCCCTTGGGGCGGATACGGGCGAAGGACTCGCCGTCGGCAAAGCGCTCACGCACTGTGGTGATCTCCTGGGGAAGGACCCACCGCGAGGCGCGTCGGCGAAACGCGCGCCGTCAGCCGGTGGGAAGGTGACGAGACAAGGCGTCTGGCGCGCACACACGGGCGCGCCGCATCACGGCGGCATCCACGAGGACGCACCTCCTCTCTCGTCACGACCGGGCTGTCGTCCACGCCCGGCACTCCAGGAACGGCAGGATCTTACCGAGCACCACACATCGCGCAACCGATTTTCTTCCGGCGTTCGGAGTCGTTCCCGCAAAAGGCCGGTCCCGCGACGGCGCTCGTCGCGGGACCGGCCTCAGTCCGTTCACGGCTCACGCCGGAGGGCGGGCTCAGGCTTCGGTGAGCATTCCGGCACGGAGCCTGGCCAGCAGCCGGGAGAGCAGCCTGGAGACGTGCATCTGCGAGAGCCCCAGTTCGGCGCCGATCTGGGCCTGGGTCATCTCCTGGCCGAAGCGCATCTCCAGCAGGACACGTTCACGCTCGTCCAGATCGTCCAGCATGGGGGCGAGTGCCCGGAGGTCCTCGACCTTTTCCATCGCCGGGTCGCAGGCACCGATCGTGTCGGCGTAGGAGTGGCCGCCCTCGTCGCCCTCGTCCCCTGCGGGCAGGTCGAGGGAGCCCGCGGTGTAGCCGTTGGCGGCGACCATGCCCTCGATGACCTGCTCCTCGCCGATCTCCAGGTACGCCGCCAGTTCAGCCACGGTGGGCGGGGCGTCCAGGACGGTGGTGAGGTGATCGCGGGCCTTGGCCAGTTCCACCCGCAACTCCTGCAGGCGCCGCGGCACATGGACGGCCCAGGAGGTGTCGCGGAAGCACCGCTTCATCTCACCGACGATGTAGGGGACGGCGAAGGTCGTGAACTCCACCTCACGGCTGAGGTCGAACCGGTCGATGGCCTTGATCAGGCCGATCGTGCCGACCTGAAGGATGTCCTCCTGCTCCTCGGAACCACGGCCGCGGAAGCGACGGGCGGCGAAGTGGACCAGGCACATGTTCATCTCGATCAGCGTGCTGCGCGCGTAGCTGTACTCCGCTGTGCCTTCTTCGAGGCTCTGCAGCCGGTCGAAGAACAGCTTCGACAACTCGCGGGCGTCCTTGGGGGCTACCTTACCGGCGTTCTCGATCCAGGGCAGACCCGTCTCCTGAAGGGCTCGCGTGGCGGGGAGGCCACCGGAGCGTTCGATGATGCTCGTGGCCTGCTGCGTGGATTCCGTCACGTCATCACCTTTGAGTTGTCCGCCCCGTCCGTGGCCTTCTGCCCCCGAAAGCCGATCTCACGCCTGCCCGCGCGAACGGTCCTGCGAAGCGGACCGCCACAGCGGCCGCAACCACCCGAGGGCCGATCGACGTCCCCAGGGAAGTCTGCACCTGCGTGGAAGCGTGCGACCTGCCCCGCGCCGCCGGACCCGGCCGGCGCGGCATCGTGTCCGGAGGCGAGGCGGCGTATGGACATCGAGCTGGCTTACGACATGGCCGGGACCCGCTTGTGCGGCATCGGCAGCTCGGCGATCAGCTACGACCGGTTGGGGAGCCGGCCTCGGACGCTGGGTTCATGGCCGCTCGTGTACGAGCAGTTCGGCACCCGCCTGTCCGCCGTGGGTGCCGCCCGCATCACCTACAGCCGGTGGTCCGGCGTGCCTCACACCGTCGGCCAGTGGAACTGCGACCACACCGAGCTCACGAACCGCCTGCTGCGCGTCGGGCCGTACGAACTGAGACACGACCAACTCGGCAACCGCGTGCGCGGCATCGGGCCGCTCGAGATCTTCTACGACCGGCTGGGCGCGCGCCCCCATCGCGTACGTCTTCCGGGTGAGGGCGGCGTGCTGCCCGACGACCTCCTCCTCACGCTCTTCCTCGTACTCCACTGGCAAAAGCAGCAGGGCTGACGGGGCAGGCGACCCGGTTCCCCGCAAGGCAGACGGCGAAGCGGCGGCTGCTCCGGCCCGGCCCGCGGGCGCCCGGCGCCGCCGCACTCGGCGGCCGGGAGCGTGCCGATTCACAGCGGGCCACAGGCCCGAGGCGGCACGCCGGAAAGCGGCCGGCGGCATCCAGGCAGGCGGCAGCGGTCTCCTCTTGGGGCGGCTCGCCTGTCCTCCCGTCCCGCACGGCATGTTTGCCGCGTCCCGCAGCGGTCAGGCGAAGCCGGAGCACACGATGTCGAGGCCAGGGAAGGTGCACAGTATGTCCGCCAACGAGAAGGCCAAGGCGAAGACCGAGCAGGTTGTCGGCAAGGTCAAGAAGACCACCGGCGAGGCCGTCGGCAACGAGCGGCTGACCGCAGAGGGCCACATCGAACAGGCCAAGGGCGACGCCCGCGAGGCCAAGGAGAAGATCAAGGACATCGGCCGGCACTGATCCACCGGCACACGCAGCTGCAACGCGTTCGGGGCGGCCCCACGGTGGGGTCGCCCCGAACGCGTGCTCACAAGCAGGTCTTGGCCACACCGGCTCCCGGGTCCCGGGCACGGCACCCGCACGTCCGCGACCGCCCGCCCCGTGGAGTGCGGCGCGTTCCTCCCCACCGGGACGCCTGGCCCGGGCGAGGACGCCGCCGGCGGCCGGCATCCGTGCCTCAGTGCGGCGGTCGGGCGGTGTGGTGCGGATGGTGGCGGGTACGCCGGGCCTCTTTCATCTCCGCCTCGTACAGATGGTCCCGGCCCTGAGCGAGTTCGCCGACCAGGCTCTGCTCCAGGGCGGCGAAGGGCCGGTAGTACGTGCGGTTGTAGGCGTCGACGATCTGGAAGGTCCAGTGCCCGGGGATGACATTGCGTCCCACGATCTCCCGCTCCACCGTGTCGGCCGGCTCGGCGTGGCCGGCCTCCCGCAGCAGTCGGACGGCGCGGTCGAGCTCGAGGTCGGCGGTCCCGGTCAGCTGGTGAAAGGCGTACAGGTGCCCGCGGGCCCGCTCGGTGGTCTCCAGCGCCTTCGACAAGGAACCCAGTGCCTGGACCGTCAGGTCGCTCACTCCGGGCGGACGCCGGTGCCCTGCGTCGGGTGGTTCCTGCCCTTCCTCCGGTTTTTCGCTCACCCATTCCGTATGCCACGCGACGCTCCGGCGGCCTCAGGTCTTCACCCCACTGGGTGTGCGCTTCGGATCGCCGCGCGGGCCGTCGCCGAGCGTTCGCCCTCCCGGCTGCGTCACGTGCCGTACGCACGGCACTCCTCGTTGTCCCCACGGGACGCCCCCTTCCCCGCTGGGCTTCGGCCGCCGTGGCGGCGGTCAGCATGTCAGGGCCGGCCCCTCCGGCCCTGGTCAGGGGGCCCCAGCGGTTCGGCACGTCCCCCTGCGCATGGACGCCGCGGCTCGGGGCAGGCGGGTCTCGTGCGGCAGGACAGCACCGCTGAGCATCTTGTCCGTCGCTGCGCCGAGTGGCTCGGGGCGATGGCGCGGAACGGACGGCCCGGGCTGTCGCCGGGCGCGACACAGAGACCAGGTGAACCACTCATGGCGATACCGCTGGGCAGCGAACCCGAGCGTCTGGTGACTCTGCCGGGCGTCTACGCACCTCAGCACGACACCCACATCCTGATCCGGGCCGTCAATCGCGAGGGTCCCCTTCCGGGAGTGGATGTCCTGGACATCGGCACGGGCAGCGGGGTGCTGGCCGTGCGCGCCGCCCGGTCGGGTGCGCGGGTGACCGCGATCGACATCTCGCGCCGGGCCGTGTGGTGCGCGAGGATCAACGCCCTGCTGGCTCGCCGGCGGATCACCGTCCGACGGGGTGATCTGGGCATCGCCGCCGGTGGCCGGTTCGACATGGTCCTCAGCAACCCGCCGTACGTCCCCTCCGAGAACGGAGCCACGGACAGCAGCGGCACGGCCAGGGCCTGGGACGGCGGTACCGACGGCCGGGCGGTCGTCGACCGTGTCTGTGCCGCCGCCCCTCACCTCTTGCGGCCGGGCGGCGTCCTGCTCATGGTCCACTCCGGTCTGTGCGGCGTCCAGGCCACCGTCGACCTGCTCCGGCACAGGGGCTTGTCCGCGCAGGTCACCGATCGTGAACTGATCCCCTTCGGCCCTGTTCTGCGCCGACGGCTTCCGTGGCTGCGCGAACAGGGCCTGGTCGAGGACGGCCAGGACAAGGAAGAGCTGGTGGTCATCCGTGCCGAGCACTCCTGAACGCCCCCGCCGCGTCTTCGTGCAGGACCACGGGCCGCTACTGGTGGAAGGTCCCGTGACGATCGTCGCCGAGGACGGCACGACGCGGACGTCCGACCGCTTCATGGTCGCGGTCTGCACCTGCCGCCGCAGCCGTTCGTACCCCTGGTGCGACACCAGCCACCGCGTCCACTCCCGGGCGCGCCGTACCGCCGGGAACCCCCCGGGGGCCGACGACGCAGCCCCTGCCGACGGAGAGACACCATGACGGCCTTCCGCGAACCGAGGAGCGCAGCCCCGGCCCTCCCCCAGGAGCGAGGAGAGGTCTCCTCCGCGGTCATCGCCTCCCTGCGCGGACACCGCCGTGCCCTGCCGCGGCGCGAGCGGATCGCGAGCGGCGAGCCGTACGGCGACGACCTGCAGCTCGCCCTGTACGTGCTCTACGAGCTGCACTACCAGGGCTTCGACGGCGTGGCCGAGGACCGCGAATGGGATCCCGCCCTGCTGGACGTACGGCGCGGCCTGGAGGAACGCTTTCTCTCCGAACTGCGTGCCCATGTCCCCGGCGCGGGCGATGCGGACGACGCACTGGCCGACATCCTCGTCGAACCCGCCGAATGCGACGGCGGCAACAGCGTCAGCCACTACCTGAGGGATCACGGGTCGCTGACGCATTTGCGGGAGTACGCGGCCCTCCGCTCCCTCTACCACCTCAAGGAGGCCGACCCGCACGCCTGGCTCATCCCCCGCCTGCACGGCCGCGCCAAGGCGGCGATGGTGGCCGTCGAGTTCGACGAATTCGGCGCGGGCCACGCCGAGGACATCCACGCCCGGCTGTTCGCCGATCTCATGGCGGACCTGCACCTGGACACCGCCTACGGCCGCTACGTCGACGCCGCTCCATGCGAAGCACTCGCCACGGTCAACCTGATGTCCCTCTTCGGGCTGCACCGCGCGCTCCGGGGCGCGGCGGTCGGCCATTTCGCCACGCTGGAAGTGACCTCCTCGCCCGGCTCACGGCGCATCGCCCAGGCCATGCGGCGACTGGGCGCCGGACCCGCCGCGGAGAGGTTCTACGACGAGCACGTGGAAGCGGACGCCGTTCACGAACAAGTCGTCCGCCACGAGGTGATCGCGCCGCTGCTGGCCGCCGAACCGCAGCTGACAGCCGACGTCGCCTTCGGTATCGAGGCCACCGGCCTGCTGGAGGACCGCCTCGGCGATCTGATCCTGCGCGCCTGGCGCGGCGGTCGCACCGCACTGCGTACCGCACTGCCGGAGCCGGTGGGCGCGGTGATCCGACCGTGACCCACGCGGTGGGAGCCGACGGGATCTCCCGGCAGCGCGGACGGCCGAGCGACGATCCGCCGTCTGCGACGATGGGGCGTATGGACGTCCGGAGCAGGAACCACGTGTCGGTCACGGGGCGCCCCGGCGGGCCCGTGGTGATGCTGGCCCACGGGTTCGGGTGCGACCAGAACATGTGGCGCCTGGTGGTTCCGGCGCTGGAGCGGGACTTCACCGTCGTGCTCTTCGATCACGTGGGAGCGGGCAACTCGGACCTGTCGGCCTGGAGCCCGGAGCGGTACGCGAGCCTGGACGGGTATGCCGCCGACGTGCTGGAGCTGTGCCGGGAGCTCGAGCTCGGCCCCGTGGTCTTCGTGGGACATTCGGTGAGCGCGATGATGGGGGTGCTGGCCGCCCGCCGGGAGCCCGGGGCGTTCGCGGGGCTGGTGCTGCTCGCCCCCTCCCCCTGTTTCGTCGACGACGCGGACGCCGGCTACCGGGGCGGATTCAGCGCCGCGGACATCGAGGAGCTGCTGGAGTCGCTGGACGCGAACTACCTCGGGTGGTCGGGCGCCATGGCCCCGGTGATCATGGGCAACCCGGAACGGCCCGAACTGGGCGAGGAGTTGACCAACAGCTTCTGCCGCACCGACCCGGACATCGCACGGGTCTTCGCCCGGGTGACGTTCCTCTCCGACAACCGGGCGGATCTGGCCGGAGTGGCCGTGCCCACGCTGGTCGCGCAGTGTTCTCGCGATGCCATCGCCCCGCCGGAGGTGGGGGCGTTCGTCCATGCGCAGATCCCGGGAAGCCGGCTGGTCACGCTGAACGCGACGGGACACTGCCCCCAGCTCGCCGCCCCGGAGGAGACCGCCGCGGCGATCGCCGCATTCGCGGGAGCCGCCGGATGATGTGCGAGACCGACGACGACGAAGGCAAGGACCCTCGCGAGGAGGGGGTCCCGGCGGACGAGCAGGCCCAGTTCTCGGCGTTGCTGGAGGACAGTGCCGAGGACCTGTACGAGCACGCGCCCTGCGGCTACCTGTCGACCCTGCTGGACGGCAGGATCGCGAAGGTCAACACCACGCTGCTGGACTGGCTCGGTTACGAGCGCGGTGACCTGGTGGGCCGCAGACACTTCTCCGACCTGCTGACCGTCGGCGGCCGCCTCTACCACGAGACCCACTTCGCCCCGCTCCTGAGGATGCAGGGCGAGGTCAGTGGCATCGCTCTGGAATTCACGACCGCCGACGGCTCGCGTCTGCCGGTCCTGGTCACCTCCACGGTGAAGACCGGCAGCGACGGGCAGCCGCTGCTGATCCGGACCACCGTCTTCGACGCCCGCGACCGCCGCGCCTACGAGACGGAGCTGCTGCGCGCCCGCAAGGAAGCCGACCTGGAGCGCGACCGGCTGCAGCGTCTGGCCACCACGCTGCAGAAGACGCTGCTGCCACCGACGCTGGCGAACGTGCCGGGGCTGGACGTCTCCGCGTACTACCACATCGCCTCCGTGGACGAGGTCGGCGGCGACTTCTACGACCTGTTCCCCCTTGCCGCCGGGACCTGGGGGATGTTCCTGGGCGACGTCTGCGGCAAGGGCGCCGCGGCGGCGGCCGTCACCTCCCTGGCCCGCTACACCCTGCGCGCCGCCGCCGTCTACGACCCCGACCCCGCCGCCGTCCTCACCAACCTCAACACGGTCCTGAACCACGAGTACAACGGCACCGACCCCCGCTTCTGCACCGTCATCTTCGGCCTCCTGACACCGGACCACGACCTGGGTGGCTTCCGTGTCACCCTGGCCAGCGGGGGCCACCCTCCCGCTCTGCTGATGCGCGCGGACGGTACCGCCGACTACCTGCCCACTCCCGGCGGCCAGCTCATCGGTGTGCTGACGGACGCCCACATCGCCACCACCGCCGTCCGGCTGGCCCCCGGCGACACCCTGCTGCTGCACACCGACGGGCTGACCGAAGCCCACATCAACGCCACCGTCGGCGGCGAGGAACGCTACGGCGACGACGCCCTCCTCGACTTCGGCCGCGCCTTGGCCCCCACCACCGCATCGGCCACCACCGAGGCGATTCGCGACCTGCTGGACACCTTCGGCACCGGCGTGGACGACGACACCGCCGTCCTGGCCATCCATGTGCCCCGACACACCGGCGGAGAGCAGCTGTGAACGGAAATCTGATCGTCCAGGTCCGCGCCACCGCCGCAGGGGCGGTCATCGAACTCACCGGGGAACTGGACCACCACACCTCGCCCGAGGTGCGCGCGGCACTGCCCGGACTCGGGCTGCGCCGGGGCCAGCAACTCGTCCTCGACCTCGGAGGGCTCACCTTCTGCGATTCCAGCGGCGTCACCGCGCTGCTCGCGGCCCGGAACCACGCCCTCGCAGCCGATGCGGGCATCGCCCTTGCCGCCGTCCCCGGCCGCGTCAGCCGGATCTTCCACATCGTCGGCCTGGCACAGGTCTTCCCCACCCACCCCACCGCCCAGGCGGCCGAAGCCGCCTGGCAGTCCCCTGCGAGCTGATCGGCGGGCGTCGACCGGGCCGAGAACCGCGAGCGCCGAAGGGGGACCGGATGGCGGCACATCACCTGCGGCGCGGCGGTCGCCGGCGCGCACTGGCTGGTCGACGGCGCGTTCCCGTACGACGGGCTGGACGGGCCTTGGAGCCGCTGATCCGGAAGCGGTTCCAGCGGATGAGCCGGCTCCTGGCGCTGCTGTGCCCGATCGGTCCGCCCCCACCGGTGCGGTGCGTGGTCGCCTCGGGGACGTCCGCCCGCGACCCGGGCGTCCGGATCGGCGCGCAGGTCTCCGGCCGCCGACGGCGGGGTCGGGCGGGCGGGTCCGCCCGCACCTGGGGAGCAGGCGTGGGGCCGTCCCCCGAAGGGGACGGCCCCACGCCGGGTCCCGCCCGGAGGGGCAGGAGTCAGCCGCGGACGATGTTCTCCGCCTGCGGGCCCTTCTGTCCCTGCGTCACGTCGAAGGTGACCTGCTCACCCTCGACGAGCTCGCGGTAGCCGTTGCCGGAGATGTTGGAGTAGTGGGCGAACACGTCCGGCCCTCCCCCGTCCTGAGCGATGAAGCCGAAGCCCTTCTCCGAGTTGAACCACTTCACGACGCCTGAAGCCACTGTGTTCGTCCCTCACATCATGCTGCTGCGACGCACCGGCACGGTGCGTCGGCGGACCCCGTTGCTGGGCCCCCGGGTATCTACTTACCCGATGATCCAGTTCCTCCGCCACCACATACGCCGCGTCGCGCCCCACACTCGCCGCAAAAGCCTCGAACGCCACCGTTCTCAGGGGCGGCGATCCCGCGCCGCCGGAGGCAGTGGGGCCGCTCCGATTTCCGGGAACCGGGGTGGCGGGTCCGAGATGCTGCCATGATCGCGAGCCATGGGAGATGCGACGGCGGTCCGGGCGGTCAACGCGCTGACCGCGGGGTGGGCGGGTCAGGCGCTGCGGCCGGGCCGGGAGACGGTGCTCTCCGCCGCGGGGGTGTGGCCCCTCCTGGCCCTGCTGGCGGCGGGGTCGGGCGGGCCCGCGCGGGACGACCTCGAACGGGCCACCGGAATCGGGGCCGGCGAGGCCGCCGAGGCCGCGGGCCGGCTGTTGGCGCGCATGGACGGGTTGCCTGGCGTGGCCGCCGCTGTCGGGCTGTGGAGCAAGGCGACCCTGCCGCTGGAGCCCGGGTGGGTGGGCATGCTTCCGCCGGCCTCGCACGGGATGCTCAGCGGGGATGTGGCCGCTGACCGCGCGGCCATGGACGCCTGGGCCGACAAGCGGACAGGCGGTCTGGTCCCCGGGTTGCCGATCCCCTTCGACGAGGAGACCGAGCTGGTGCTGGCCGGTGCGCTGACGGTCAGGACGGACTGGCTCCGGCCGTTCACGGAGGTCAGCGGTGTCCTCTACCGCGAGACCGCGCTGCTGGACCGGACCGAGGTCGTGGCGGCTCCTTGCGGTCCGGTGACCGTACTGAAGGTGCTGGGCACCGGTGGGATCGACGTGCACCTGCTGCGCGGAGAGGCGGGTACGGGCGGCGGCGAGGTGCTGGCGGCGGGCATCGGAGCCCTGCGGCGTGCCCACCCGGCCGTTCCCGGCGATCGCCTGCCGTACGGGGAGCCGGGCCCCGGGGTCACGGTCTCCCGCGTGTGCAGCTGGGACCGGCAGCCGTCCCTGGACGTGACCGTGGTCCCGTTTGAGGTGACGGCACATCACGATCTGCTCGACCATGCCGAACTGTTCGGGCTCGCCCTGGCCGTGGACACCTCCCGCGGGCACTTCCCCGGCATCAGCAGGAATCCCCTGGCCGTGGGCGCCGCGGGTCAGACGGTGGCGGCCTCCTTCTCCGCCCTCGGCTACCGATCCGCCGCCGTGACCGCGTTCGGCTTCGCGGCCGGGGGCGTGCCGCCCGCGACAGCGAAGCGCGTGGCCGTCGAGTTCGCCGGGCCGATCGGTTTCCTCGCGGTGCACAGGACCTCGCGGCTGGTGCTGAACGCCGGGTGGGTGTGCACGCCGAGCGTCGACGAGATGTGGGCCGGGCACGACGAGGAAGACGAGGATTGGGACGACCAGGGCTGAGGCGGGAGCCCGGCCCACGGCCCCGGCGACGTGCTGGGATGTGCTCCCTTGTGGATCAGCGCGGCGGCTGGATCTCCGGCGGGAAGGTGATCCGGTGCCGTCGCACGGCACCGTGCTCGGTGTCCCGGACGCCGTCGAGCACGCCGCCGTTGCGGTCGATCGTCCTCGCCGACGCAATGTTGCCGGCCCCGCAGAGGAGCAGCGACCGCCCCAGGCCCCGTACGCGTGCCTCGTCGAGCATCCGGCCACGTGCCCATACGGCCAGTCCCCGGCGGCGTGAGGACGGCCGGATGCCGTAGCCGATGTGGCCGCACCTGGCTTCGTTGATCTCCGAGGACAGCGTTTGTCCAAGGGTTTCCGGAGGCGGTTGGTGATCAACCGGCTCTGGAATGTGGATGAGAAACGACGGCACTGTGGGGATGCGAACGTGGGAGACGGCCAGTCACCCGCAGGGCGGCTGGCCGTCAAGGCCGGTAGTGGCAGAGAGAGTGAAGCCCCCGATGTTCGCGTGGTCTCGGCCGGCGTTTAATCGCTTGACCCGGTCCGTACGGTGTTCGGGTGAAGGACACTCTGATCGACGAACTCCGCACTGCGTATGACGCCCAGCTCCGTGGTGTCACCCCGCCTGGCGGCAGTGCTCGCATCGAGAAGGACGGCCCGTTGACCCGTGTCGTCGGGTGGCACCGTGGCTTCGTCACGGGCCCACGCGACCTCGGTGTGCGCGGAGCGGAACTCGACACGCTCATAGCGCGGCAGCGAGACTTCTACGCTGCCCGTGGTGAGGCGGTCGAATGGAAGACTCGCGGCCATGATCTCCCTGCCGACCTCACCGACCGGCTCACGGCCGCCGGCTTCTTCGCCGAGGACAGCGAGACCGTGCTTGTCGGGCGGTCCGCAGACCTTGCCGCAGACCCTGTCCTGCCCGACGGCGTGACCCTCCGCCGTGTCACCGCCAGGTCAGACCTCCAGCGCATCGCCGCCATGGAGAGCACCGTCTGGGGCGAGGACTGGGGCTGGCTCGCCGACGACCTGGCCGCGCGGATCGACAACGCCCCAGAGAACACCATCGTCCTCGTCGCCGAGGCACGCGCCGAAGTCGTCTGCGCCGCCTGGCTGGTGTTCAAGGACGGCGTCGACTTCGGTGGCCTGTGGGGCGGCTCAACGCTCAAGGAATGGCGGGGGCGCGGCATCTATCGGGCCATGGTCGCCCACCGAGCACAACTCGCTGCTGCCCGCGATGTCCGCTACGTCTATGTCGACGCCTCAGCTGACAGCGCCCCGATCCTCACCCGCCTTGGGCTGCACGCGGTCACCACGACGACGCCGTATGTGTGGTCGCCCTGAGTTCAGCCGGCCTTGGCCGGCTCTTCGGCTTGTGCGCGGGTGGTGGCGAGGCGGTAGGAGTCGGTGCCCAGGGCGATGAGCATGTGGGAAAGGACGTGCCGGTGCCGGAGTCCCCGATCAGGCAGCCGACTTGTACTGGTCCGGCGTGGTGGCTCTGGCGGCGGCTTCCTGCGCGTATCCGGCCAGAACGAATCCAGCGCCTTCCGGACCGTCCGCCACCTCACACCGTGCTTGCGGTCCAGCTCCCGCATCGACTTATGCCGCCGCGATGGTCACGCCCCCACGTACGGATCGGGACCTCAGTCGCGATGGGCCTCGAGCCAGGCGGAGTGCAGTCGCACCGTGGGTGCGATCCGTTCGGGCATGCGGCGACGATACAGTTCCGGACCAGCACGATCCATGCTGCCTGCCGCCTCCCCGGAGGACCGGTCGCTGTCCGTCCTCCGGGGCCTTCAGGACGACGTGGCCGATACCATGCCGTGGTCCGGCTTCCGAGTCCGGTGGAGCTGGACGGGGGTGACCGGTGGGGGTTGGTGTGGGGCGTGTTCTGGCGGGCCGATACGAGTTGCGGTCCCGGTTGGGCCGTGGCGGCATGGGCGAGGTGTGGTCCGCCCATGACCGGGTCATCGGTCGTGAGGTCGCGGTCAAGCTGCTGCAGTCGCATCTGACGGGTGACGACGCGGCGCAGTTGTTCTTCCGGGAGGCGCGGACCGCCGGCGCGCTCAATCATCCGGGTGTGGTCACGGTCTTCGATCTGGGCCAGGACGCCGACGGGACGCTGCTCCTGGTGATGGAACTCGTGGGGGGCCGGAACCTCGGGCAGGTGCTGCGGGAGACCGGGACCCCTTCGATCGCCGAGGCGGTCGAGTGGACCGCCCGGATCGCCGACGCTCTGGCGGCCTCGCATGCGGCGGGGATCGTCCATCGGGACCTGAAGCCGGCGAATGTGATGCTCACCGAGTCCGGGGGCGTGAAGGTCCTGGACTTCGGTATCGCCCGTCATCTCGACACGGGGACTCTGTCGAACACCCGCGTCATGGGCACTTTGGCCTATATGCCGCCGGAGCGGTTCGACAACGGCCGGCAGGACGCCCGGGGCGACCTGTACGCGCTCGGATGCGTTCTGCACGAGCTCCTCACGGGCAGCAGTCCGTTCGGGGACCTGTCGACGAGTGCCCTGATGTTCGCCCATGTGCACCGGGTCCCGGATGCGCCGAGCGTTCGGCGGCCGGAGGTGCCCGAGGCTCTCGATGCGCTGGTCGCGCAGCTGCTGGCGAAGAAGCCCGAGGACCGGCCTGCTTCCGCCGGCGAGGTTCGCGACCGGCTTCGGGCCGTGGTGTCCGCCGGGGCCGCGACGTCGACGGCGGTTTCGGTGAAGGCGCGGGCGGCACGCACGGCGCCGCTCACCGAGGTGGATGCGGGCGGGGATGCCCCGGAAGGCGTCGCGTCGGACGGGGCGGAGTCGTCGGATCCGGCCGCCACTGATGAGGCGGGTGCGGGCAGCGAAGTGGTGCCCCCCGGCGCGGAGCGGGCGGCGCGGGACGATTCCTCGCGGCGAACGTCGCGTCGCCTGGTCGCGGCTTGCGCGGTGGCGCTCTTGACGGTCGGTGCGGGTGTGGGGGTCGCCGCCTGGGTCGCGGGGGGTGACCACCGGAAGGGCGAGCAGCCGACCGCCGTGGACACCGTCAAGAAGCCGCGCGTGAAGAGACTGTGGGCCGCCGCTCTCGAGGGGAAGGTGTCGGCCAGGCCAGTGGTGGCCGGCGGGATCGTGTACGCCAACGCTGACGACGGCAAGGTGTACGCCTGGGACGCGGCCACCGGTCGGACGAAGTGGACCTACGCCGCCCCCAGTTGGCACGACGCGTCGCCCGCGGTCGGCGACGGCACCGTGTACGCCGGCGGCAAGGACGGGGATCTGTACGCACTGGACGCGGCGACCGGTCGGCCGAAGTGGAAATTCTTCACGGGTTTCGGGGTCTACTCCACTCCGGCCGTGGCCGACGGCGTGGTGTACTTCGGGACCGTCGACGGCAAGCTCCACGCGGTGGACGCCGTCACCGGCAAGGAGAAATGGACCTATCGCACCGCCGAGAAGATCGAGTCCTCCCCCGCGGTGGCCGGCGGTCAGGTCTACATCAGCAGCTACGACTACCGCCTGTACGCGCTCGACGCGGCCACGGGTGCCAAGAAGTGGGCGTACAACACCAGAAGTTATCTCGACACGACCCCCACCGTCGCCGGCGGGACTGTGTACGTGTACAGCGACTACCGTCACACCTCGTACGCCCTGGACGCCGCCAGCGGCGAACTCAAGTGGGCGAACGACGACGTCGACGTGCAGGCGGCCACCCGCGATGTGGTGTTCGGCCGGGCTGCCGGGCCGGTCGGGGACACGCGGCCGGCCGGGAAGCTCGCCGCGATCGACGCCGCCACCGGTGACAAGCGGTGGCTCGCCCGGCTCACGGATGACGCCTTCGCGACGGGCCCCGCAGTGGACGGCGGCACGGTCTACGCGGGCGACGTCAGGCTGTACGCGGTGGATGCGGCCTCCGGAAAGGTCCGGTGGTCCTACGCGCTCGACGGAGATGTCACTTCGGCACCCGCCGTGGCCGACGGCATCGTCTATGTGGCCGGTGAGGACAGGAAGATGTACGCCCTGGCCGTCGAGGACACGCCGTAGAGCGAGCTTTTACGTCGGCCGACCACCGGCACCTCGTGGAGGTGCTCCAGCTCACCGAAGGCCGCCTCGTCCGGCACAACGCCGACGAGCACCCCGGACACCCCGGGTCGCGGTGACGCATCGTCGGGCGCCAGGACATCGGCTTCGAGGACGTCCCCGGCAGCCCGTCAGGAAGGCTCACACTGTCTGGACCAGGCTCCTGGTGGCCTCCCCCGCATCCATCCGCCGGTGGGCCTCGTCGGCTCATTCGCCCGAGCCGGCGCCCGGAACGGACGGCGGTCGAAGGCGGCCGCCGGGCCGCCGCGACCGACGGCGCCCCGCGGGTGACGCGCCGCGTCGGCGACGGCTCCGTGCGCCGGCCTGGAACGTGGGAGCGGGAGCCGCACACCGCGCGACCGCTGTGGGGCGAGAGTAGGCTGGTGACCGATGAGGCTGGGACTTCGGGAAGGGATCTCGTCCGACACCGTTGTGATCGGAGGGAACGCGATGGGGGACCGGGAGACCCGCACGGCGCTGGACCGGCACTGGGCGGCGTCCGCCGCCGGGGACCAGGACGCGGAGCACGAGATCTACCACGACGACGTGATCACCGACTATCCCCAGTCCGGCGAGCGCATCCACGGCCGCGCCAATCTGCAGGCGCTGCGCTCGCACCATCCCGCCGAGCTCGACTTCACCATCCGCAGGATTCTCGGCAACGGCGATCTCTGGATCACCGAATACGTGATCGACTACGACGGGAAACCCGCGTCCACCGTCAGCATCATGGAGTTCCGTGACGGCAAGGTCGTCCACGAGACCCAGTACTTCGCGGACCCGTTCACCCGCCCCGCCTGGCGCGCCCAGTGGGTGGAGTCGATGCCCGGTTTCTGACGACGTGCCGCAAGCCGCCGATGAGGCCCTGGCGCCGGAGGCGCATCCGCGATCCGAGTGCCCATCCGGCACCCAGGCCGACCAGGGCGCCGGCCGCCGCTCGCCACACCTGCGATGTCCCCGGAACCCGGTTCTGAACGATCAGTGACACCGCGACGCCGGCCAGCGCCAGCGCCGAGACGATCGCCGACGCGAAACCGTACGCCGCGCCGATCTGGCTCAGCCGGTTCCAGTCCACGTCCTTGGAGCCGGAGACCTCCGCCGGCGCGAAGGGGGACAGCAGCACCAGCGTCAGGGCGACCGCCGCAGCCGTGACCACGGTCAGTGCCCTGCCGACCCGGCGGGCCACCGGATATTGACGAGCCATCAGGTCGACCGCCCCCGGCAGGCCTGCCCATGTGACAAGGCCGAGCCGGGGCAGCCTACTTCCCGCCGCCGCGGCCGGCATCAGTGCCTGCTGTCACGGGTTCACCCCCGGCGCTCCGGAACAGTCAGGCTCGTGATCGCCAACGCGCCACCAGGCGGGTGGCGAACGGCGCCGCTCCCCAGCACAGATAGGCCCATTCGCCGGTCAGGGAGACCGGCACCGACACGGCGAAGCACGCGGCGATGGCGATGCTCTTCGCCACCGAGAGGGGGAAGGTCCCGGGCGGCACCCCCGGGCCGGCCAGCCCGGCTCGCGGTATGTGCCGGGCCATCAGGGCGAAGAGCAGGGCTGCGATCGTCTGGATCACCGCGAAGAAGCCGAACCGCGCCTGGAACGCGCCGTCCGCGGCCAGCACCTTCATGGCGAAGGGGATCAGCACGACCATCAGCAGCCACAGGCCGTTGAGCGCGCTGAGGACGCTGTCGAAACCCCGTACCGCGCGGAAGATCCCGCGGTGTGACGACCAGTGGGCCCAGACGACCGCGAAGCTGATCAGGAACGACTGGTACTCACTGCGGCCCTCGCCGGCCGAGTGCCACAATTCCGAGTTCGTCTGCCCGTGGGGCAGCGGCAGTTCGAGGGCGAGCAGTGTGATCGCGATGGCCACCACGGCGTCGGTGAACAGCAGGATGCGTTCGGCCGCCGGGGGTGGGATGCGTCTCCTCGCCCGGGGCCGCCTCCTCGTGCTCCCGCACGACCACGGACTCGCCCGGCCCGGACCCCTTCGACACAGCCACCCGCCCCGACTCGTCGTCCCAGCATGTGTTCGCCGGAGTCTACCCACGCCGCATGAGTGCACCGTCCGCTGCCTTCGAATGAACACCCGTGTCATGGACGGCACTTGCCGGTCAGCTCCGCCGACCCGGTGACGGCGGCCGGCTCCGACACCGGGGCGTGGGTGTCAATCTTTCATCGATGTGCCGGGATTTTGCCCTGCTTGCTCAGAACCTTGCGGGGGCCGAGGGCGGTCTGTACGTTCGGGACGCCGGTCCTCCACGTTCCTGAAGGAGCTTCAGATGCGGGCGATCCCCAGACCTTCGCGTGGCCCCCACCACGCCGGGCACAGGTTGGCGGCGATCGCTCTCGCAGCGGTCGCCGCTGTGTGCGTTTCGGCGTTACCCGCGGCTGCCGCGCCCCACCGCGCCCCGGCGCCCGAGACCCCCCGGGCCGGCCACACGGCGTCCGCGGCCCGGCAGGCCTCGGACGCCGCCGCCACGGCCGGCGCGACCACGGCGTTCCGGATCTACGAGGCCGAAGCGGGTGCGACCGGCGGCGGTGCCACCGTCACGTCGCTGACGGCACCCCCCACGACGCAGTACTCCAGCGCCGCCCTCGAAGCATCCGGCCACGCGTACGCGCACCTGACCGGCACCGGCAGCTCCGTGCAGTGGACGAACACCACCGGAGCGCCCATCAGTTTCCTCAACGTCCGTGCGAGCATCCCCGACTCGGCCTCCGGCGGCGGCACGACGGCGACGCTGAACCTGTACGTGAACGGCGTCTTCCGGCAGGCCCTCAACCTCAACTCCAAGCAGACCTGGGTGTACGAGGGCAACAACAACTACAACACCAGCGACAACCAGAACCCGGCGGACGGCAGTCCCCGGGTCTTCTGGGACGAGTCGCACGCCTTCGTCACCGGCGCGCCGATCCCGGCCGGAGCCACCTTCTCGCTCCGCAAGGACGCCGCCAACGGCGCGTCCTTCTACGACGTGGACTCCGTCGACGTGGAGAACCCGCCGGCGCCGCTCTCCCAGCCGGCGAACTCGGTCTCGATCACCAGTTGCGGCGCGGTCCCGGACACCAACCCGACCAACGGGGCGGCCGACAGCCAGGCCGTGGACAGCCGGGCCGCGATCCAGAACTGCATCAACCAGGCGCAGTCGCAGGGCAAGATCCTCTGGATCCCGCAGGGCACCTTCTACGTGAAGGGCACCGCCGGCCTGACCGCGCAGGGGATCACCATCGCGGGCGCGGGCATGTGGTACAGCACGGTCTACCGCGATGTACCGGTCCCCAACAGCACCCCGCTGGCGGCGCTGTTCGACGTGACCTCCTGCACCGTGCAGAACTTCCACGTCGACGCCAACGCGATCAGCCGCAGCACCATCGGCGGCGACGGCGGCGCGATGGACACCACCGGCACCAACTGGGTGGCCGACGGCATCTGGACCCAGCACACCATGTCCGGTTTCTGGGCCTCGGGCACCGGCGGCACCGTCCGCAACAGCAGGCTGACGGCGATCTGGGCGGACGGCATCAACGTCAACAACGTGTCGCTCGGCGCCGACACCGGCAACAACCTGACCGTCACGAACAACTTCGTCCGCGGCACCGGGGACGACGCCATCGCCATCAACTCCGTGCACTACAACACCAACGGCGACGGCTCCCAGACGTTCTACCAGCCCATGACGAACGTCACGGTGAGCAACAACACCTCGATCGCACCGTGGGGCGGCAAGGGCATCGGGATCTACGGCGGCAGCGGCCACCACGTGACCGGCAACTACATCAGCGACACCGCCCGCTACATCGGCCTGGGCGCCGGCCGGTTCGGTGTCAACGGCAGTGACCTGCTGTCCGCGACGGTCTCCGACAACACCGTCGTCCGCTCCGGCGGCAACGCCTACAGCCAGGGGCAGCCGGCCCTGCACATCGGCAACGGCGGCGACGGACAGAACACCGGGATCGTCGACCACGTCACCGCCACCGGCAACACGGTCGCGGACTCGCTCTACGACGGAATCGGCTTCTCCACGTCGACGAACACCCTGCTGCAGAGCAACACCGTCACCGGCCCCGGCCGCAACGGCATCGCCGTGTCCCCGCCGTTCTACCCCGCGCCGAGCGGCTCCGCCGCCATCACCGGCAACACCGTCACGGGCCTGCACCCCGGCGCCACGGCCTTCGTCAACAACTCCGCCGGTTTCTCGGCCACCCTGAACGGCAACAACTGGGAGCCCTCCGCACCCCAGGGCCCCTACGGCGGCACCCCCGCCGCGATCCCCGGCACCGTGCAGGCGGAGAACTACGACACCGGCGGCCAGGGCGTGGCCTACAACGTCACCAGCGTCAACGGCAACGCCAACGGCTACCGGGCCGACGGCGTCGACCTCGAGACCACCTCGGACACCGGCGGCGGTCACAACCTGGGCTGGACCGGGAGCGGGCAGTGGTTCCGCTACACCGTCGACGTCGCCGCGGCGGGGACGTACACGGTGGGCCTGCGTCTGGCGGCCCCCTCGGCGGTGGCGGGTGCCCTGCACCTGTCCAACGCCTCCGGTGCCGATCTCAGCGGCGCCGTCGACGTGCCCGCCACCGGCGACTGGCAGATCTGGTCCACCGTCACCGCACGGGTCACACTGCCCGCGGGCCGCCAGGTCCTGACGCTCAACCAGGACAACGGGGGCTGGAACGTCAACTCCCTCACCTTCACGGCGGCGGGAGGCTCCCCGCCGGCCAGTCTGACGACCTCCCCCGCCTCGCTCGCCTTCGGCGGCCAGGCGCTGAACACCACCAGCGCCGCGCAGTCGGTCACCGTCACCAACTCCGGCGGCGCCGCGGCCTCGATCACCTCGATCACCGCCGGCGGTGACTTCGCGCAGACCAACTCCTGCGGATCGTCCCTCGCCGCCGGGGCCTCCTGCACGGTCAGCGTCACCTTCACCCCGACGGCCACCGGCACCCGCACGGGTACGGTCACCGTCACCGGCAACGCGGCCAACAGCCCGACCACCGTCCCCCTGTCGGGCACCGGGACCGGCGGCACGAACGTCAACCTGGCCGCGGGACGCCCGACCAGCGAGTCGAGCCACACCGACGTCTATCCCTCGTCGAACGTGACCGACGGCTCCCGGTCGACCTACTGGGAGAGCGCCAACAACGCGTTCCCGCAGTGGGTCCAGGTCGACCTGGGGTCGGCTCGCAGCGCGTCCCGAATCGTGCTGCAACTGCCCGCCGGCTGGGGCGCGCGGACCCAGACGCTGTCCGTCCTGGGCAGTACCGACGGCTCGAACCTCACCACCGTCACGTCCTCGGCGGCCTACACCTTCGACCCCGCGGCGGACAACACCGTCACGATCACCTTCCCCGCCACCACCCAGCGCTACTTCCGCCTGACCATCGGCGCCAACACCGGCTGGCCGGCCGGTCAGCTCTCGGAGTTCCAGGTCTGGGCCACCTGACGCGCGGCGGAACCCACGGCCGGAACCCGCCGCCGGGCCCTCCTGCCCCGGACGCTCCCGTGCGTTCGGGGCAGGAGGGCTCCCCCGTCACCGCCGGCCCGGCCCGTGCCGGCCCGGCCCTCGTCAGACGGTCCGGCCGACCGGTCCGGTCGAGAACGACTCCCAGCGCTCGAGCTCGGCGAGGCGGGCGCGCAGCGACTCCCGGATCCGCTCCACGGCGTCCGCGCCGACGGCCAGGCGCAGGGGCGGCTCCTCCATCGTCGCGACCGTCATGATCGCGTCCGCCACCTTCTCGGCGTTGCCGTACGCCGACGGGGGCAGCGCGGAGAAGTCGGCCAGGAACTTCCCGACGGTCGGGGCGTAGACGTCGTCCGGGAGGACGACGTGGAGGCTGGTGGCGAACTCGGTGGCGAAGATGCCGGGTTCGACGATGCTCACCCGCACCCCCGTGGGGGCGAGTTCACGGGCGAGTGCTTCGCCGGCGAGATCCACGGCGGCCTTGGAGGCCGAGTAGAGGCCCGACGAGGCCCATGCGCACTGGCCGTTCACCGAGGAGATCTGCACGACCCTGCCGCGGGACGCGCGCAGCGCCGGGAGGGTGGCGCGCAGGACGGCGAAGTTGGCCAGGACGTTGGTGTCGAAGAGCGCGCGCGCCTGGTCCGCGTCGATCTGCTCGACGGAGCCGAACAGCCCGTAGCCGGCGTTGTTCACCAGGACGTCCAGCCCGCCCGCCGTCCGCACGGCGTCGGCGATCACCTGCTCCGCGACGGGTTCGGTGATGTCCAGCCGGATTGTGGTGACCCTCCCCTGCGGGGCGTGGTCCGCCAGCTCCGCGAGTCGGTCGCCGCGGCGCCCGACGGCGATGACGTGGGCGTCGCCCGCGAGCGCTCGCTCGGCGACCATGCGGCCGAAGCCCGAGGTCGCGCCGGTGATGAGCCAGGTCGAAGTCATGGGGAACTCCCTGTGGAAGGCCGTGCGCTGCGCACGGCGGCTTGGAATGCGGGACCGAGGGACCGGCGTCCGCGTACTCCAGCAGAACGCCGGCGGACGGCCGTGAGGGCCGCCGGACCGGCCCGCCGCTTCCTGGGATCCGCAGGACCACCTTCGCCGGGACACGACGCCCCGGCGGGAGGGACCATGGGGGTATGGAGCGGAACGAAGGGCTCAGCGAGTTCCTGCGCGCCCGGCGCGCGGCGATGGATCCCGAGCGACTCGGTCTGCACGACATGGCGCCACGGCGCGTCCCCGGGCTGCGCCGGGAGGAACTCGCGGCGCTGGCCGGTGTGAGCGTCGACTACTACACGCGTCTGGAGCAGGGCCGGCCGATCACTCCCTCGGACTCCGTCCTCGACGCCCTGGCGAACGCCCTCCGGCTCGACCCGGCGGAACGCAGCTATCTGAACGCGGTGGCCCGTCCGGTGACCGGAGGGCGCCGCCGGACCTCGCGTGCCGTGCAGAAGGTACGCCCGGGGATCCACGCGCTCCTCGCCCGGCTCGAGGACACCCCGGCCCTGGTGCTGGGGCGCCGGACCGACATCCTGGTGGTCAACCGGATGGGGCGTGCGCTGCTCGCCGACTTCGACGCGATGCCCGCCCGGCAGCGCAACGCCACGCGCTGGATCGTGCTCGACGAGACGGCGCGATCACTGTTCGGCGAGCGCTGGGAGAAGGTCGCCTCCGAATTCGTGGGCACTCTGCGCATGGATGCCGCCCGCCATCCCGAGGACCCCCGTACCGCCGACCTGGTGGGCGAGTTGTCGATGAAGAGCGAACGCTTCCGCCGGTGGTGGGCCGCGCAGAAGGTGGTGCAGTTCAGCCACCACACCAAGCATCTGCACCACCCGGTCGTCGGCCACCTCGTGCTCCGCACCGAGGCGCTGGCCTTTCCCGGCGACGCGGACCAGACCCTGCTGGCATTCCTCGCCGACCCCGGCTCGCCGTCGGACGAGGCCCTGACGCTGCTGTCCGCGTGGGCCACCGACCACGGTCGCGCGGGTGACGGGGCATCGGCCCGGGCCGTCTCGCACAAGTGAGCCGGCGGCCCGCCCGCGGGCGCGCCGGGCGCTTCGGCGGGGACGGGACGGCGTACACCGTTTCCGGTCGCCCTCCCGTCCCCGCACGCCGAACCTCACCCGCGTGATGCTCCTGGCCCCGCCCCGGCTGCTACCAGTCGATGGCGGCCGGCATGAACGGCTCGCTCTCGGGCGCCTCCTTGCGGGCCTTCAGGACTCGTTCGGCGGGGGCGCCGGCGGGCACGCGCAGGGCGGGCTCGGGCTGCTCGATCGTGTCGGCCACGACGGCGGCCACCTCCTCCGGGGTGATGACCTCGCCGCGCAGAGCGGCGAGTTGCCGGTACAGAGGCGCGTACGGGCTGTCCTCCGCGATGAACGACGGGGCCTGCTGGGCGCCGTTCGTGGACACCGCCCCCGGCTGCACGATGCTCACCTTGATGCCGAAGTGGCCCGTTTCCACAGCCAGTGTCTCCGCCATCGCCTCCAGCGCCCATTTGCTGGCGCCGTACGGGCCGATGATCGGCAGTACCAGTCGTCCTTGGATGCTGGAGACGAAGACGAGGCGGCCGGATCCTCGTTCCCGCATCGCCGGCAGCACCCCCTGGACGACGCGCAGCGCGCCCAAGGTGTTGAGCTGGTAGAGCCGTTCGACCTCCGCGAGCGGGACGCTCTCCAGCGGCGCGCGCACCGTCGATCCGGCGTTGCTGACCAGCACGTCCACCTCGCCGGCGGCATTGACGGCCTGGTCGACGCTGTCCTGATCGGTGACGTCGAGGCGCAGGCGCTGGTCCACGGGGAGGTCGGCCAGCGTTTCCGGCCGGCGAGCGGTGGCGATCACCCGATGGCCGCGACGGGCCAGTTCGACGGCGACGGCCCGGCCGATTCCCTGGGAAGCGCCGGTGATGAGCACGGAAGACAAGGCTTTTCTCCTCATGGACACGTTCGTTGTTCCCGCGACGCGGGCGACGCGGTGACCCGGCTCGGTGAGGCGGGTCGCATCGCCCGGCCCGGTCAGGGGGCCGGGACGAAGTAGGGCCCGCTGGCCTCGAAGTCGTGCTTGTGCGCGACGGTGAACTGCTCGACGGACAGCGGCACACGGTGACCGATCCGTTCGACGTTGTCGTTCGTTCCGGCGAAGACACCGTTCCGGTAGTCGACAGCGACGTTGCTCAGGTGCTGAACGGTGTGCGGGTGCATCCCGCGTTCGGTCATGGCCGAGGCGAACTCCTCGACGCTGATCGGCTCGTAGCGCACCGGGATGCCGAGCGTCCCGGACATGGTCCGGGCGATGGCGTGGTGGTCGAGTTCGACCGGGCCGTGCAGGGTGAGAATCGCGCGGTCGTACGGCTCGGGGTCGAGCAGCAGGGCGGCGATCACGTAGGACTGGTCAGCCGCGGCGATCGGGGCGTGACGCCCGTCGCCGAACGGGAGCCGGAGACGGCCCTCCCCCTCGCGCCGCTCCCACCACGACGGGAGCCACTCGGCGAAGAAGGTCGGCCGGATGTGCGCCGTGAGCAGGCCGGTCCGGTCCAGCAGGCGCTCGGCCAGCCAGTGCTCCCGAGCGGCGTCGCTGCCCGCATCGGGGCGGGCGGAGATCTGCGACATGTCGACCACGGACCGGACGCCCGCCCCGGTCGCCGCCCGGGCGAAAAGGGCGGTCGCCTCGATCAGGCCCGGGAGGATCGGATGACACAGGTAGGCGCCGGTGACGCCCTGCACAGCCGCGGTCACGCCGTCGAGGTCGTGCAGGTCCGCCACGGCGATCTCGGCGCCGGCCTCCGCCAGCCTGCGGGAACGCTCGTCCTCGCGGCGCACCAGGGCACGGACGCGGTGTCCGCGCTCCAGCAGCAGGTCGACCGTTCCGACGCCGGTCTTGCCGGCCGCACCGGTGATCAGGAACAGCCTGTCGTCGTTGGTCATCAGAACACCTTCCCGGCTGCCGGCCGCATGCTTCCGTGCCCGCAGCCCCTGGTTCCGAGCAGGAGGGACGTTGACAGTTCAGTCACTGAACTCCTTCACCGTAACCCCATGCAGTTCAGTGAGTGAACCATGCGGCGGTAAAGTGGGGACATGACCCTGCCCAGCACCTACCCCGATTCCAATTGCTCGCTGGCACGAGCGCTGGAGGTCATCGGCGAGCGGTGGACCCTCCTCATCGTCCGTGACGCCTTCTACGGGGTGAGCCGGTTCGGGGACCTGGCCACGCAGCTGGGGATCCCCCGCGCCGTCCTGACCAACCGGCTCAAGCTCCTCGTCCGGGAGGGCGTGCTCACCCGGGACGACGACGGAGCGGGAAGCGTCGGGTACCGGCTGACCGACAAGGGCATCGCCCTGTGGCCGATCGTGCGGGCCATGATGGCCTGGGGCGACGCCTTCTACTCCCCCGCCGGAGTGAAGCGCGCCCTGCGCCACGACGTGGACGGAGGCCCGCTCGACCACGAGGGACGCTGCCAGGCGTGCGGCTCCGTCGCGGCGGTCCCGGAGATCCGCATCGAACCCGGTCCCGGCTTCGACGCGGCGGCGGACTCGGCGCGCGATCCTGTGTCCGCGCTGCTCAACGGGCCGCGGCGGCTCCTCGAACCGGTGACGGCCTCGCGGACGCGTCCGTCAGGCGAACCCGGTGAACCCCGCGGCACCACCGTCGCTCAGTAGCCGGGCCCTTCCCGCGCAGGCCCGTCGGCGGCCCCGTTCAGCAGCTGAAGGTGATCCGGCGCCAGGGTGGTCGTTGCGGCGGCCGCCGAGTCGCGCACCGTCGTCGGCCGCGTGGCGCCGGAGACCGCGAGCAGGGACGGCGACCGTGCGAGCAGCCAGGCCAGGGCGATCCGCGCGGTGGTGGCGTCGTGCTGAGCCGCCACGTCCTCGAGCACACGGGCGAGATGGGGCCCGGCGGCGCTCATACCCCGCAGTGGGGAGTAGGCGAGGAAGGCGATGCCGCCCCGCTCGCAGTACGCGAGCACCTCGCGGTCTCCGGGGTCGAAGACCGACCAGGGGTTCTGCACGGCGGCGACCGGCGCCTCGTCCTGGGCCAGGATGAGTTGCCCCAGGTCGACGTTGGACAGGCCGATCAGGCCGATCTTCCCCTGCTGCTGCAGTTCGGCCAGGGCGCCGACGCTTTCGGTGATCGGGACGTGCGGGTCGGGCCAGTGCAGGTGGTACAGGTCGATCCGTTCGACCTCCAGGGCACGGAGGCTGCCCTCGCAGTCGCGGCGGAGCGTCTCGGGACGGCCGTCGACGGGGAAGCTGTCCCCGCTGCGGTAGTGGCCGCCCTTGGTGGAGATCACCGGGCGGTCGCCCGGGGGGACGCCACGCAGCGAGCGGGCGACGAGGCGTTCGTTGTGGCGGTCCTCGGTCGCCGTGGTGTAGGCGCGGGCGGTGTCGAGAAGCCGAATGCCGGCGTCGAGGGCCGCCGTGACGGCGTGGGCCGCCCTTTCGGGATCATGGGCCCGGTCGAAGGACAGGGCCGCCAGGCCGAGGCCCACGGGGTGGACCTCGGTCGCGCCGATGCGGCGCGGTGCCGGGCTCATGCCGTCCCCTCCGGTTCGCCGTGACCGGCCGGCCCGGCAGCGGGCACCCCGCGCGCGGCGCGGTCCTTCTCGCGGGATTGCCGGGCGACCTGGACGGGGCCGGGCAGGACGCGGGCGGGACAGGCGCGGCCGACGTGGGTGATCGTGACGAGGGCGGGGCGTTCGTCGTCGGGGCCGGGCGCGCGGGTGATCGGACCGGCCTCATCCCGCAGGTCCGCCTGGCAGGTGAGACCGCCGCGGCCGTGGACGACACCGTCGGCGAGTTCGGTCGTCGTGAGGCTGCCCACGGCGCCGGACAGCCGGGCCGGAAGCCGGAACCGCACGCACCCTAGGCCGCCTCCGGCCCGCGCCTGCCGGCCGCAGGTGTGTCGCGGCATGCCGACCGCCTCGGTGGGCGCGAAGCAGGCCGGCCGCCGCTCCGTCCGGGGCGCGTCGTCTCGCTGATCGGCCACCTCACCACCCTATGTGCTGCGCCTGCGCCCGCCGTCCAGCGCTGGTGACTCGCCAACACGACGTAGAGACCCGCGACGGCCGCGACCGCGCAGACGACCGCCATGGCGATCAGCGCACGGCCGAGCACCCCTGTGATCCCGGCGATCGCCGCCCAGCCGAACCGGGTTGCCCGTTCGGACCGCCGGGCCGCGTCTTCGTGGTCACGGTCGTCGTACCCGTCGTGCTCAGCCGCACGCACATCGGTTCGACGCGTCACCCACGCCGACCGGCTTGCGGCGGGTGGGGCTCGCCCCGGCACCGCCGAAAACCAGGTGCGTCCGGCTGCCGCCACCTCCTACCGTTCCGGCATGCGCGTCGTTTTCACCAAGGGACCCGGTACGAGCTACGGCATCGCGGTGCACCGGGAGACCGGGGCGGAACTCGCCCCGCGCAACGGCCCCGGCGGTCACCGGTATCTGCCGCACGACCTGGTGCACTTCCTGGTCGAGTCGGAGGCGGGCATCGGACTCGGGGTGTACGGCAGGCTGGCCGCCGGTGACAACGGCATGTTCTGGCCCGCCGACCCCGCGGAGCGCGCCAAGGCCGCGCGGCGCCGCAAGTCGAACCCGGTCAGACCGTCCGCCCGGGCGCAGGCGGACATGGCCCGGTCCGAGCAGCTGGCGGCCATCGCCCTGCCGGTGTGGGAGGTCCGGCACGGCCACGCGCGGGAGCTGCCCGCGTACGTGCCTGCAGGCGAGATCCCCGCGGAGGTCGACCGGATCGTGTCCCGGTTCGACGAGTACGCCGACCGCTGGCACGCGCTGCCGGTCGGGGGTTCGCTGACCCTGACGTGGTGAGGCCCGTCCGCCGCCGGCTTCCTCCGGGCGCTTCCCCCCTCACCCCGAGCTGCGCGTACGCTCGACGGACGGCGGTCGGCGATCAGGAGGTGGGCAGTGCGGCGGATGTATCTGCTGTGGACGGTTGCGGCGGCCGGATTCGCCGTGGACCAGATCACGAAGGCGATCGCCGCGGTCGTCGTCGAGGGGCATGAACCCAGGCACGCCCTGGGCGGTGCGCTGACCTTCACCGCGTTCCGGAACCCGGGAGCGGCCGGCTCCTTCGCACCCCGCGCGACCCTGGTGTTCACGCTCCTTGCGATCGTCGTGCTCGTCCTCATCGCCCGGGTCGCTCCCTCCGTCCGGTCCACCGGGTGGGCGGCCGGACTCGGGCTGATCTTCGCGGGCGCGGGCGGGAACCTCGCCGACCGGGTGTTCCGCACCCCCGGATTCGGTCGTGGCGCCGTGCTGGACTTCATCCAGTTCGGCGATTCGGGGATCTTCAACCTCGCCGACCAGTGCGTGACCGCCGGTGCGCTGATCGTGCTCATCCAGACGTTCCGCGGCGTTCCGCTGCGCACCGTGGTGGCGAGCCCGCCCGGCAGCCGCCCGCTGGAGCAGTGAGCCCGCGGCGCACACCCGTCGCCCCCGGCTGTCCCCCGTCCTGCCGTCAGGTGTCCAAGCCCTCCAGGGTCGCGCGGACCAGGGGCACCAGGTCGTCGAGGTCCGCTGCCGCGAGCTCGTCGAGCGTCCCCGTGCCCCGGGCCAGCAGCACCCCGATGAAGGCGGATACCGCGATCTCGGCCCGCAGTTGCGGCCGGTCCAGTCCGCTCGCGGCGAACCGCTCGCGCAGCGGATCGACCAGGCGCACGTACAGCTGGGCGCGGGCGGCGTCCTGTACCGCGGGGTCGCCCTCGGCCTGAACGGTCGACCGGAAGACCGGGCCGGCGCCGCGCCGGTCCGCACGCTCCAGGAGAGCGCGGAGCCGTTCGGGTCCGAGGAGATCGGGCGGAGTGGCGTCGCCCAGCTCCGTGCGCAGCACCGCGAGGTACAGGCCGCTCTTGTTGTTGAAGTACCGGGCGATCAGCGCCGGGTCGACACCCGCACGCTCCCCGATGTCGCGGATGGTGGTCCGGTCGAAGCCGCGCTCGCTGAAGAGCTCGCCCGCCGCCCGGAGCAGCAGTTCGCGGCTGCGCGCGGAGTCCCGTTTGCGGGACGGTGTGCCGTCGGTCATCGCGCCGCCTTCTGCCGGGCCGCGTCGTCACCTGCGGTTCGAGGCGCGGCGGCCGCCCCCGGTGCCGTCGCCGCGACCGCACCACGCCGGTGCCGCGGCGGCAGGACGGCGGTCACCACGATCATGACCACCCACACCCCGCAGGCCAGCAGCGCGGCCGTCCGGTAACCGTCGCCCGTGGGCAGCACGCTCCCGGCGGCCGTGTGGGCTTGCAGGACGGTGGCGCTCAGCACGCTGCCGGTGGAGTAGCCGACGTAGCGCAGCACTTGGTTGAAGCTCATAGCGCTGCCCGTCTCGTGCGCGGGCACCGAGCCCACGATCATTCCGGGCATCACGGCGAACATCCACCCGATCCCGAATCCGGCCACCGCCATGATGGCGAACAGCTCCCAGAGCTGTCCGCGAACGAGGGCGAACGCGAGCACGGCGGCCAGCGAGACCGCGCACCCGAGCGGCAGCACGAGGGCGGTCCCGGCGTGCCTGGCCAGCAACGGCACCATCCGGCCGGCGGCCATGCCGGCGAGGGAGAACGGCAGCAGCACCAGCCCGGTGACGGCAACGGAGGCACCGAATCCGTAGCCGGCCTCGCGCGGCGTCTGCACGAACCGGGTGACCAGCGACAGCAGCAGGTACATCCCGAGGCCGGCCACCAGCGCGGTCGCATTGGCGGTCAGCACCGTACGGTCCCTGGTCAGGCGCAGATCGACCAACGGCTGCGCGGTCCGCAGCTCGTGCACGACCCACGCCCCGAGCAGCAGCACGCAGACCCCGACCAGGACGAGCAGCCGCGCCGAGTTCCAGCCCCAGAGCTCGGCCTCGCTCAGCGCGAGCAGCAAACCGGCGAGTCCTGCGCCCAGCAGCGCCGCGCCGGCCACGTCCAGCCGCGGCGCGGCACGGCTCGGGGACGGCGGCAGGACCACGACGGCCGCCACCAGCGCGGCGACGCTCACCGCCGCACCGAACCAGAAGCCCGCGTACAGCCCGAAGGACTGCGCGATCAACCCGGTGACCGGGTAGCCCAGGCCGACGCCGGCGACGGTGGTGATCGACAGCAGGGCCACCGCGGGGCGCGCCCGCTCCGGCGGCAGGGCGTCCCGGGCGGTGGCGATGGCCAGCGGGGTGAGGCCCAGTCCGAGTCCCTGCAGTGCGCGCCCGGTCACCAGGGCGCCGAAGCCCAGCGGCAGCGCCGCCAGAACACAGCCGGCCAGCACCGCGGCCAGAGCGCCGAGGATCACCGGCCGGCGGCGCGGACCGTCGCCCAGCCGGCCCATCACCGGCGTGACCACCGCGCCGACCAGCAGCGTGACGGTCAGCGACCACTGGGCGTCGTTGGGGGAGACGTGCTCCTCGGCGGCGATGGTCGGCACCAGCGGGGCGCCGAGGCTGCTGACCACGGCGACCAGCATGCCGAGCGAGACCAGCACGGGAACCAGCGCCCGCTGCCGCCCGGACCGCGGCTCCGTTGTTGCGGGATTGCCCACGACTCTCCTCGATGTCATCAGTCGACGTCACCAACTGAAGACATCGCATGATGACATTTATTCCCGGCGCCCCCATAACGTCGCGGCTCGCCCCTGCGCACCGCCTTCAGCAGCCACCGGATCGCTGTCCGGCCCGACGGGAAAACCGGGTGCCGGGCCGATCGGCCGCTGGAACACTGGCCCCCGTGACACGACCCGAGGTCTCCGAGCTCGACCATCTGCGCGAGATCGAGCGGCTTGCCCGTGCCGTCAGGGACGCCGCGTCGAGCGAGGGCCTGCTCTCGTACTCGTCCGAGGAAGGAAGCGCCACCGCCTTGCAACGGACGGTGAACGCGCTGGCCCGCGGGCTGCGCCGCTACCATTTCCAAGGCGACGGCTGCCTCGGTGAAGAGGCGGATCGGCCGCTCCTGAGGCTCGCGGGCGTCGTACTGCTCCGGCCGGAGGTCATGCCGGCGGGCATGGCCGAAAGCTACGAGGCGGCATGCACCCGGCTCGGCGTCGAGGCGAGGCCGGAGGGCTGGGCGCTGTGGAACACCTGGGGTGACGACGATCGGATGAAGGTGACGATGGTCGTCTCCGCGGTCGACACCACCGAGGGACCGCTGGCGAACTGGTCGCGCGGCAGGGCCCTGTATCCGGTGGTGCGGCTGCCGTCTCAGGTGGCGCTGATCCACAACGGCTGGGCCCGCCACATGATCTTCTCGCCATTCGGTGTGCGGAAACTGGGTCTCGGTGGACAGCCTTGACCCGGGGAGGCGGAGCCACGCTCAGGCGGGTCGGGCCTGAGCGGGCACGTCGGACAGGTCGCCGCGCGCTTCGCAGACTTCTCCGCACCGATCCACGCGTTCGCGAAGCAGCACCGCTCGGCGTCCTCGACCGCCTGCCCGGCCACGCACCATCCCCGGCGCACTCCGCCGGCCGGACACCGCCGGCGGCCAACCGGGCGGTCAACGGTCCGTACCGGCCCGAGCGATGGGTGATCACGGACGACGAACAAGTGCTAGCGTCCGCCGCATGCCTGAACTGATCGCCCCCACAAGCCGGTTGCAGTCCTCATGGCTGGCGGCGTGGGACGAGTGGCCCGGTGCCCACCAGGACGGGTCGGGCCTGCGCCTCGCGCCTGACGGCGACCTCGGCAGCCCCGAGGTCTTCTCGGAGTGGGTCGCGCGGCTGCGACAGCAGTCGGACACGTCGGTTCCCGTGGGAGAGGAGCGCGTTCACGCCACGCATTGGTGGATCGTCGAGGACGACCGCTATCTGGGAGCCATCGACGTGCGGCACTACCTGAACGCCTTTCTGCTCGACGTCGGCGGGCACATCGGCTACAGCATCCGGCCCTCCGCACGGCGACGCGGACTGGCGACGTGGGCCCTCGGGGCGGTTCTCCCCGAGGCGCGTGCGCTGGGCCTGGACCGGGTCCTCGTCACGTGCGACGACGACAACATCGGGTCGGCGCGGAGCATCGAGCACAACGGTGGCGTCCTGGAGGACGTCCGCGCCACCGGCGCGGGCCTCAAGCGCCGCTACTGGATCACGCTGTAGGCCCCAGGCCCTGGCCCCGTCCGCCGGCCGGCTCCGGCATGGCCAGGACCCCCGTCGCTTCCCAGCGGCGGGGGTCCCGGAGGCTACGGCACGGAAGGGCCCAGCCGGTGTGCCTGCCGTCCCCGAGCCTCTCCCGTCCCACCGGCGGGCGCACGCCGGGGACGCCTGACGGGTGACGGCGGGGACCCTGACCGGCGGTGGACCTGGGCCGCCCCGCCCGCTTCGGGGACCGGCTCAGTGGTGCGCGTGGTGTCCCGCGGGCGCGTCCGCGCCCTTCGCGGCGGCGTGGTCCGGGTGGTGCGGCTCGTAGCCCGGGATCGTGCCGTCCGGCTTCGCGACCAGGAACAGACCGGCCATCCCCATGTCCGAGTGGCTCTGCACGTGGCAGTGGTACATCCAGGCGCCGGCGCCCACGTGTTCGCCCGCGATGACCTGGAAGCCGAAGGAGTCCGCCGGTCCGGTGATCTTGTTGTCGACGACGCGGCTGGGGTCCTCCGGGCCGGTCAGGAGGCCCGTTCTGTTGTCCGCCCAGCGATGACCGTGCATGTGGAACGTGTGGTAGTACTCGCCGTGCGTGATCATGACGATCTCGACTCGGTCGCCCACCGTCGCCTCGAAGTTCGGGGTCTCGTGAGCGGCCCTGTTGTTGATCGTCATGTCGTTGAAGACGATCGTGAACTGCTTGTCCGGCAGGATGTCGCCCTTCCTGCGCACCACGACCGGGCCGTAGAGGCCCTTGCGGATCCCGCCCGTTCCGTGGTCGGTGCCCACGACGTGGTCGTGGTAGTGCCAGTAACCCGCGCTGCCCGCCTGCCAGGTGCCGTCCTTGCGCCGGCCCGGCGCGTGCGTGCGCCAGGTGTACGTCCGCGTGCCGCCGGGCTCCACGTGGCCGTGGTTCATGCGCGTGCCGTCGCTGGCGACGTCGTAGTCCACGCCGTGGACATGGAGGCTGGCGTCCACGTCCGTGGTGTTCTCGAACTCGATGTGCAGCGTGTCGCCCTCGGTCAGTTCGATCAGCGGGCCCGGCACGGTGGCCCCGCCCTTCTCCAGGCCGTATCCCATCTGACCGTTCGGCAGGGTCTCGGCGTAGAGCCTGAGATGGCGGACCTGGCCTCCGGCCGGTGCGGTGGGTGGTGGCGATTCCGCGGACGAGGCCGGGGGCGCGGACGCCACGGCTAATGACGCCGTCCCGGTGGCGGCGACCACGCCACCCGCCAGCAGTCGCCGGTTGAAGCTCCTTCTGTCCATGGCCATTCCGGACACTCCAGTGCCGTGAGGAAGCGGATGGGGCGCGAGGGTCCCCGGGGACGGCCACACGGTAGAGCAGGGATCTTCGTTTATCCACACCCGGGACAAAGATGGTGGGATTCCGCCCATAGCTATTGGCGAACCACGCAAAGCCGTCTAGCTTCAGGCGCTGTTCCTGTGACCCAAGAGGGGTGTGAACCATGCAGAGCGCACCACATCACCGGTCGAGATCGCGCCGCGCCGCAGCCGCTGTCCTGGTGGCCGGGACCATGGCGGCGTCCCTGCTGAGCGGCACCGCCGCCACGGCCAGGCCGTATCCGGAGCCGGCATCGACATCGACATCGACATCGTTATCCCTGCCGTCACCACCGGGCGGCAGGAACGTCAAGGTCCTGGTGTTCCACGCGTCGGCCACCGAGGAGTCGCCGACCGTCGACGCGGGCATCGAGGCGATCGAGGCCATCGGCCTGTCAGGACCCGCCGCACAGCGGTTCAAGACGGTGGCGACCGACGACGCCTCGGTCTTCACCAGCGCGAAGCGGCTGGGCACCTTCAACGCGGTCGTCTTCCTGACCGGGGGCGGCGACGTGCTCGACCCCGAGCAGGAGGCCGGCCTGGAGGCCTACATGGAAGCCGGCGGCGGCTTCCTCGGCATCCACGACGCGGCCAGGACGGAGCCCTACTCGGACTGGTTCGCCGGGCTGATCGGCGCCCGGCCCGCCGCCACCAGCCCGGCCGGAGTGCAGCGCGCCACGGTCGAGGTGCCCGACCGGGTCCATCCCGCCACCAGGAACCTGCCGGTGGAGTGGAAGCGGCCCGACAAGTGGATCAACTGGGCGGCCAACCCGACCGGCAAGGTGCACACCGTCGCCAAGGTCAGGGAGGCCGGCTACCAGCCGGGACCCGGGGCCAACGGCGTCGACCACCCCGTCTCCTGGTGCCGTGACTACGACGGCGGCCGGTCCTTCTACACCGGCATGGGCGGCACGGTGGAGTCCTTCGCCGAGACCGACTTCCGCGACCACCTGCGCGGGGCCCTGCTCTGGACGACCCGGCTCTCGCGCGCCGACTGCAAGGCCACCATAGACGCCAACTACTCCGCGGTGCGGGTCACCCAGCCCAACCAGCCCGGTCAGCAGGACCAGATCGGCGAGCCGCACGGTCTGGTCGTGGCGCCGGACGGACGGGTGCTGTACATCGGCCGGGGCGGCGGCGTGAACGGCGCGCCGGTCGTGACCGACTGGAACAGCCCCGACATGGGGAAGGGTCTCGGCCAGATCCACGTGTACGACCCGGCGACGAAGAAGGTGACGCTCGCCGGTGCGCTGACCGTCTTCGGCAACAAGGGCGGCGGCGACGAACTGACCAAGGTCGAGGAGGGGCTGCTCGGCATCGAGCTGGACCCCGGCTTCGAGAGCAACGGCTGGGTGTACCTGCACTACACCCCGCACTCCGGCCTCGACCGGGACCGGCACGTCGCCGAACGCCGCGTGTCCCGCTTCACGTTGGACCTCACCACCGACAAGCTGGACCTCACCTCGGAGAAGGTCCTGCTCAAGTGGCCCGTCCAGGTCCACAGCTGCTGCCATGCCGGCGGCGGGATGGCCTGGGACTCCAAGGGCAACCTCTACATCGCGACCGGCGACAACAACTCGTCCGGATTCAGTGACGGTTACTCGGGCAACAACCCGCAGCCCGCCTTCAAGGGCCTGTCGTTCTCGGACGCCCGGCGCACGGCGGGCAACACCAACAACCTCAACGGCAAGATCCTGCGCATCCACCCGGAGCCGGACGGGACCTACACGCTCCCCGAGGGCAACCTGTTCACCGGCACGGAGCAGGACGAGGGCGGCGGCAAGACCCGGGGCGAGATCTACGTCATGGGCGTGCGCAATCCGGCCCGCATCTCGGTCGACAAGAAGACCGACATCCTCTACGCGGGCTGGGTCGGCCCCGACGCGGGCGCTCCCAGCACCACCTGGGGACCGGCGAAGTACGACACGTTCGCCGCGATCACCAAGGCGGGCAACCACGGCTGGCCGTTCTGCATGGGCAACAAGCAGCCCTACCGGGACCGCAATCTGCCGGACCCGAGCAAGCCGCTGGGCTGGTACGACTGCGACGCCCCGAAGAACGAGTCGCCGAACAACGACGGACTGGTGAACCTCCCGCCCGTCACCGGCAACACCATCTGGTACTCCCCTCAGGGCGGCGCCCCCGACTTCCCGCGGGACGCCAACGGGGTCCCCAGCTACAAGAACGAGGAGGCCACCTACCTCCTGCCGTGGCTCAAGGGCGGTGGCCAGGCGACCATGGACGGCCCGGTCTACCGTTACGACGCCACAACCGCGGGCGCCGACGCGTGGCCGGAGTACTGGGACGGCAAGTGGTTCGTCGGTGACTTCTACGACGCGGACAACCCGCGCCACGCCGTGCTGACCGACCCCAAGACCGTCGGCAAGGGCGGACTGCCCGTCACCGCCGAGTCGCTGAAGAAGATCATCCCGGTCGGCCAGGGCGGCATACGCAACCTCATGGACTGGAAGTTCGCCCCGGACGGCTCGCTCTACGTCCTCGACTACGGGCGCGGCTTCTTCACCTCCGACTCCCAGTCCGCGCTGTGGCGTGTGACGTACAAGGGCGGCGAGGCCACTCCCGCCGCCGCGGATCTGGCCAGGAAGGCGGCACAGTGAGACAGCGATCCCTACGCCTGTGGACGGCCCTGCTCGGCGCGTTGCTGATGACCGTGGGGCTGACCTCGACGGCCGCCTACGGGCGAACCGGCGCCGGAGCGGCGTCCGACGGCACCGCGGCCGCGGCCCAGGTGCTGACCTGGACGGCGAGCTCGCGCACCGACAGGTACGCGAGCTTCCCGACCACGGCGGTGGCCGGCCCGGCGACCCTCGTCTTCGAGAACAGCGCGGCGACCGGGAACGACATCGGCATGCCGCACACGCTGACCTTCGACGTGTCGGACCCCGAGTACAACCACGACGTGCCGGTCAACATCCTGGCCAACCCCAGCGACGACAGCGGCGGCAGGCACACCGTCGACGTGACCCTCACACCCGGCCGCTACCGCTTCTTCTGCAGCATCCCCGGCCACGGGCAGATGCAGGGCATCCTCACCGTGACCGAGCCGGGCGACGAGGACACCACCGCGCCCGCCACGGCGGCCGAGGTCACGGGCCAGAAGAACGCCGACGGCGCCTACGTCGGCTCGGCCACGGTCACCGTGACCGCGACCGACTCGGGCTCGGGGGTGAAGACCACCGAGTACGCGGTCGGCGCGGACGGCCCGTGGCAGCCGTACACCGCCCCGGTGGTCGTCGACCAGGTGGGCTCCCACACCGTCCGCTACCGCGCCACCGATCAGGCGGGCAATCTCGCGCCCGAGAAGTCCGTCGACTTCGCCGTGGTCGCGCCACCGACCGACGACACGACCGCGCCGGAGACCTCGGCGACGGTGAGCGGCGAGAAGGACGCGGCGGGCAACTACCTCACCATGGCCACGGTCACCGTCACCGCCTCGGACACCGGGTCGGGCGTCAACACCATCGAGTACGCCGTCGGGACGGGCGGCGCCTGGCAGGCGTACACCGGTCCGGTGATGGTGCATCAGCTCGGCGCCCAGACGGTCCGCTACCGCGCGACCGACAAGGCGGGGAACGCGGCGGCCGAGAAGTCCGTCTCCTTCACCGTCGTGGCACCGCCCACGCAGGACACGACCGCGCCGGAGACCTCCGCGACGGTGGCCGGCACCAGGAATTCCAACGGCGCGTACGTCACGAGCGCCAAGGTCACCGTCACCGCGACCGATTCGGGCTCCGGCGTGGACCGCACCGAGTACTCCCTCGACGGCGGCCCGTACCTCGCGTACACCACCCCCGTGATCGTCGACCGGATCGGCTACCACACGTTCTCCCACCGGGCGACGGACCAGGCGGGCAACACCTCCGCGGCCCAGCAGGTGAGGTTCACCATCGCGCAGGGCGGCGGCGTTCCGGCGCCCAACTGCCCCGAGTACGACGAGCGGCTGACCGTCATCGTGGGCACGGTGGACTCTGGGGTGCCGAACCGGCTCACCCGCAGCCGCTGCACGATCAACGAGCTGATCGAGGACGAGAAGGACTGGTCCTCGCACGCCCTGTTCCTCAAGCACGTCGACGGCGTGCTCGACAAGCTGCTGGCCGACAACGTCATCGACCAGCGGGAGTTCAACAAGATCACCAAGGCCGCCAAGCAGTCGGGGATCGGCAAGCCCGGCCAGACCGAGGGCTACCGCGATCTGTTCGACGGCACGGAGGCGTCCCTGGTGAAGTGGGAGCAGGTCGGTGGCGGACGGTTCACGCTGTCCGGCGACGGCGCCATCACCAGCAGCACGACGGTTCCGGGCATGGGCATGCTGTGGTTCCCGGAGCGCAAGTACGGCGACTTCTCGCTGAAGCTCCAGTTCCGTGACGACGCCCCGGGCACGGGCAACGCCAACGGCGGTGTCTTCGTCCGCTTCCCGAACGTCCACGACCACCCCGAGGAGTCCCGCCCCGAGTGGGTCGCCATCAACTACGGCCACGAGATCCAGATTCTCGACAGCCCCGCCGGCGACATGTACAAGACCGGTTCGGTCTACGGCTTCGACCGCGTGGGCCTGGGCGGTGCCGGCGTGACCCCGAAGGGCACCTGGAACGACTACGAGATCCGCGCGGAGGGCCAGCACTTCACCGTCCTGCGCAACGGCGTCGTGATCAACGAGTTCGACAACGTGGGCGGACAGGTCTTCGCCCCGCCGCGTGCCGGTGACCCGGGCACCGACGGCCGGCGGTACGCCACCGGCTACATCGGCCTCCAGGTCCACAGCACGACGGACGTGATCTCCTACCGCGACATCCGCATCAAGGAGCTGTAACCCCCGCCCCCGCGGGGGCGCGCACCGTTGACGGACACCGGCGAGGCGGTGTCCGTCAACGGTGCGCACGCGTCCGGCACTCAGGCCGGTCAGCCGGAATCCCCCGCCGACATCGACGGCGTACAGGTCAGGCGCCGACGCGTCCGCGTTCGAGAGCCGGCTCCTTCACAACGGCTCGACCAGCCCGGCCCGCCACTCCGGCGACGGATCCGAGCCCACTTCGCTCCAGTACTCACGGCCGGACGCGATCCTTCCGTCCCGCACCGTCCAGAACGACGCCACGCGATGCAGCCCCATCGTCTCGTGCGGAACCTCTACCTCGGAGACCACCTGCTCGCCGTCGGCGACGACCCGCAGCACCCGGACCGACCACCCCTCGGGGTACTCCGCGTTGATGCGCACGTACCGCTCCCGCCCGACGATCCGCTCACCGCTGACCGGCCACTCCACCACCAGGTCCTCGGCCAGCAACTGGCTCAGCCCGGCCCAGTCCCGGGCCTGCATCCGCTCCCACAGCGCACGAACGATCTCCGAAGGGTCCATGGCCGCATCCTGGCACCCTCCACCGACAGGCACCGGGTGTCAGCGACCCGCGTGTGCCATCTGCGGCGCGGCCCCACCGGCGGTCCGCACCCACCGGCCCCCGCCGCGGGCGGTCCCGATGAGGACGGTGGCGACGAGGAACCCCCCGTGAACCTGTCCCTCGCGTGAGCGGTGGCCCGTCGGCCTCGCGGGTCAAACGCGGGACCGGGTGAAAGCCCGTTCGGCGTACAGATTTCTCAAGCTTTCGCTTTCGGTTGCCGATGCACCCCGCAGGAAGGGGGGATTCGAGGAAGGTTGGTTCCTGTGACGTCTGCATCGACGCCGCAGTCAGTTGCGCGCCCGGACACGGTGGCGGCCGCCATCAAGGACCTGCAGGCCGGCCGGCCCGTCATCGTGGTCGATGACGCGGACCGTGAGAACGAGGGCGATCTGGTCATGGCGGCGCAGTTCGCCACCCCGGAGGCACTGGGGTTCTTCGTCCGCTACACCGGCGGCCTGATCTGCGCCCCCATGGCGCCGGAGATCGCCGACGCCCTGAAGCTGCCGCTGATGGTCCCGCGCGGGACCGGGAGCGTCAGCGACACCCCGGCCTTCACCGTGTCCGTGGACGCGGCAGGTGTCGGGTCCGGGATCTCCGCCGCGGACCGCGCGCTCACCGCTCGGACGCTGGCCGCCCCCACCACCCACCCCGACCAGCTGATCCGGCCCGGGCACGTGTTCCCGCTGCGGGCCCGCTCCCGGGGCATCGCCGAGCGGCGCGGGCACACCGAAGCCACCGTCGACCTGCTGCGCCTGGCCGGGCTGTCGCCGGTCGGAATGATCAGCGAGGTGTGCACGGACGACGGCTCGGTCGCCGGACCGGACCGGCTGCGCACGTTCGCCGGCGAGCACGGTCTGACGCTCGTCTCGATCGAGCAGTTGTCGAGCCGGCTGCGGCTCGCCGGCGTCTCGACGGCGTGACCGGATGCACCGCGCGACGGTCTTCGACCTGGACGACACGCTGATCGACAGCGGCCATGCGTGGTCTCGCGTATGCGCCGCTTTCGCCGCCCGCCACGGTCACCGATGGAAGCCCGAGGACGACGCGGCCCTGCACGGCAACGGCGGCTGGGCGACGTTCGTCGCGGGGCTGTGCGGCGGAGCGGCGAGCCCCGGTGAGGTCGTCGAGACCTGCACCACCGCGATGACCGGCGAAGTCGCCGCGGGCCGTGTCCCGGCCCTGCCCGGGGCGGTCGACCTGGTCCTCGAGGCCGGACGCCACGGGCCCGTCGGACTGGCCACGGCCAGCCCGCGCCGCTACGTTCTTGCGGTCCTCGACGCGCTGGGCCTGGCGGGACGGGTCCGTGCCGCCGTGTGCGGCGAGGAGGTGACCCGGGGCAAGCCGGCACCGGACGCGTACCTGCTCGCCGCCGCCCGGATCGGCGTCCCGCCGTCCGACTGCCTGGCCGTCGAGGACTCCCCCAACGGCATCCGCTCGGCGACCGCGGCCGGCATGCCCGTCCTCGCCATCCCACGCGGCGGTACACCACTCCCCGCCGGCGTCGCCCACCTGCCCGCAGCACAGGCACCCGACGCGGCGGCGGCCCTGCCCCTCCTGACCCGGCTCCTCACAGCCGACCGCAAACCCGGACCCCTGGTCCACGAGGCCGGCCCCTGACACGCCTGAGGCCCCCACCGCACGCCGAGAACCGGCCCGCGGCCCCCGGCCGCGGGCCGGTTCACCTGCTGACGACGGCGGAAGGAGCCACGGGGACGAGGCTGGACGACGCCCTTTGAGCTCCCCTGCGGTCATTGCCGGCCGGCCCGTCCCGCACGGCCGTAGGGGGTCCCACCGACGCGGGGTGGAGCAGCTCGGTAGCTCGCTGGGCTCATCACCCAGAGGTCGCGGGTTCACATCCCGTGCCCGCTACGAACATCCGGCCCTCTCCGACGCTGTCGCAAAGGGCCGTTGACGTGGTTCACCGTGCTTCGGAGAACCATCGGCGGTAAAAGGGCCGAGACCGTCCGGGACGGAGACGGCGGTGGCCCTCCCGAAGTGCGGCCACCGAGGCGCCGGTCGGGCCGCCGGCGCAAACCTCCCTGCCGAACCCGAGGAGTCGGCGCTCCGTCACCTCGGCGCAGACGTCCTCACGGGCCTCGCGGGCCTCGCGGCGCATCGTGCAAAAGCCACAGCCCGTGCGGTTGGGAGCGACCATCCGGCAGGGCCCCGTTCGCCCGTGTCCCACTACCCTGTGGAGCGGCCGATCGAGCAGAACGCGAGGCATTCGTGACCCGAGAGCTGTACAACGTCCGCCTGGTGCCGGCGGAGGACGCCCCCACCCCGCTGACGGAGGAGGAGGAACAGCGTGCGCGGAACACGCTGTTCCTCGACCTCGGCCGTGTGATCGCCGATCGCGGCTGGGTGCGCTTTCCCGCCTACTCGCGGGAGGAGCGGCGACGGCTGGTCGCCGTCGCCCAGCGCCTGAGCGCCCACTGGGGGTGCGAGGTCCGCGTCGAGGCCGAGGACCACTGCGCGCTGCGGCTCTTCCTGCCCGGTCACGGCCCGCAGGCGCCCGCCTGACGGACCGCGGCGGTCAGCGCAGCGACTCCGGCAGCTCCTCGCGGTGGACGATGCCCAGGCGCTGCGTCGCGCGGGTCAGCGCGACGTACAGGTCGCTGGTCCCGAGCCGCCCCGGCTCCACGACCAGGACGTGGTCGAATTCCAGGCCCTTGGCCTCCCGCGGGCCCAGCAGCACCACCGGACGGGTCAGGTCGGGCTCGGCGCCGGCCGTGACCCCGTCGAGGGGTGCCGCGATCTCCTCGTGCAGCTCACGCGGTGCGATCACCGCGAGCCGCCCCTGTTCGGGCGTCAGTTCCACGACGGCCCGCGCCACCGCGCCCGCCAGGTCCGCTCCGGCGTCGCGCGTCCACGGCTTCTCGCCGGTGGAGCGCACCGAGCCGGGCGGCTCGAACGAGGGGTCCTTCGCCCGCACGACCCTGGCGGCGAGTTCCATGATCTCCGCGGGCGTACGGTAGTTGACCCCCAGCCTGACGTGCTCGAAGCGGTCGCCGACGTACGGCCGGAGGATCTTCTCCCACGAACCGACGCCCGCTTCCTCGGAGGTCTGCGCCGGGTCGCCGACCAGGGTCAGCGAACGGGTCGGTGAGCGGCGCATCAGCAGGCGCCAGGCCATCGGCGAGAGTTCCTGCGCCTCGTCGACGATGATGTGCCCGAACGCCCAGGTCCGGTCGGCCGCGGCGCGCTCGGCCGCACTGCGGTGATCGGCCTCCTCGTGCCGTTCGGCCATCCGTTCGGCGTCGATGATGTCGTGGGCGGCCAGACGCTCGGACTCCTCGTCCTCGAACTCGTACGTCTCCGAACCCCGGGACAGTTCCAGGACGCCCTGCGCGTAGGCGACCCGCTCCTGGCGTTCGGCCTCGGCCGCCGCGCGTGCGGCACTGTCGTCCGCTCCGAGCAGCTCGGCCGCCTCGTCCAGGAGCGGCACGTCGGCCGGGGTCCACTCACCGTCGCCGGGACCGCGCCGAATGGCCTCGGCGTCGCCCTGGGGCAGGTACACCGGTTCGGCCAGATAGCCGGTGACGAACTCCTCGGGAGTGAGCAACGGCCACAGGTCCGCGATGGCGGCGCGCACCTCGGGGCTCGCGGCGACGCCCTTGCCGAGCTGCGCGATGTCGTCCGCGCCGAGGAAGTTCGGGCCGCCGTACGGGTCGGCGCCGATCCGTTCCGCGAGCTGCGCGGTGAGGGCGTCGATCACGTGGAACGCGAAGTACGGGCGGGCGAGGTTGTGCGGCAGCCGGGTCTCGCGGGCCGCTTCCCGGGCCTGGTAGGCGATCTCCCAGTCCAGGACGAGTTCGCCGTCGTCGTGCGCGATCACCACCGGCGCGCCGGGCTCGGGCAGCTGCTGCCGGTCGCGCACGGCCAGGGCGAGGACCTCGGCCATTTCCGCCCCGCCCTTGACCGCGGCCGCGCGGGCGGTGTCGGTACCGCGGGCGTGGACGCCGGGGAAGAGCTCGGCCTGCGTGGCCAGCATGACCCCGGTCTCGCCGAGCGCGGGCAGCACCTCGCCGATGTAGCCGAGGAAGGCCGCGTTGGGGCCCACCACCAGCACCGCGCGCTTGGACAGCAGCTCGCGGTGCTCGTACAGCAGGTAGGCCGCACGGTGCAGCGCGACCGCCGTCTTGCCCGTGCCGGGGCCGCCCTCGACGACGAGGACCCCGCGGTGCGGGGCACGGATGATGCGGTCCTGTTCGGCCTGGATGGTCCGCACGATGTCGCCCATGCGGCCGGTACGGGCCGAGTCGAGCGCGGCCAGCAGGACGGCGTCGCCACTGGGATCCTCGAAACCGCTGCGTTCGGCGTCGTGGAGATCCAGGATCTCGTCGTGCAGCTCGGTCACCGTCCGGCCCTCGGTGGTGATGTGCCTGCGCCGGCGCAGGTCCATCGGCGTGTGCCCGGTGGCGAGATAGAACGGCCGGGCCACCGGTGCCCGCCAGTCGATCAGCAAAGGCGTGCGGTCGGGATCGTCCTCACGAATTCCGATGCGGCCGATATGGTGCACGGCGCCGTCGCGCAGATCAATGCGGCCGAAACACAGCGAACCGTCCACCGCGTTCAGGGCCGCCAGCAGCCCCGAACGCTCCGCGACCAGCACATCACGTTCGAGGCGTGCCTGCAGACCGTTCCCCACCGGGGTCAACGCGTCCTCGACACCGTGCGCCGCGACCCCGCGCAGGATGTCGACCCGGTCGTATACCCGGTCGATGAATTCCTGTTCCCGCTGCAATTCGACGTCCCCGCGAGTTGACAAAACGGCTCCCTGCCCGATATGGTGTTCCTTGTAGCCCCCGGTGAGGGGCTTTTTCTGTGAGTGCACAGAACGACCCAATATACGTGACGCATTCCCCGCTCCGCAATTGCGGAGCGGGGAATTGCCGTTTCCGCGCGCCTCCCCGCGGCGACCACCCCGCCGGCGGCGCCGCGCGGAAATCGCTTGGCCGGGTGCCGGGCGGGCTCTAGTCTCCGGTGCATCGGCGTGTAGCTCAGCAGCAGAGCACCGGGCTCGGGACCCGGAGGGCGCAGGGGCGGCACCTGCCACGTCGGCGTATGAACGATGACGCTGAGCAGCAGCTTTCCGCCGGGTCCGACGGATCCGTGACCTACCAGCACGGCAGGCTGACCCGGGCCTTCCTGACCGCCCTGACGCATGACGACGCCGGGACCCGGAGCCGTGCGCGACGCCGCGTCCGGGGCTGGCGGGCGGTGATCGACGGGATGGCCGACGGGCGCCTGGCCATCGGCTCGCGCACCCCCGTCGCCGGGCTGCCCGCCTGGGTGACCCCGCAGGTCCTGCGAGGTGGATTCGCCACGCCCCACGCGAGCGCCGGGGGTCCGTTGCTTCCGTACGAGCGTGACGCCGCACGGTCGGCGGGGGTGCCGGCCGAGCGTTCGGCACTCTTCGCGTACTGCCTCACCGAGCGGGGACTGGACCGCCTGTACGCGCTGCTCGACAGCGGCCGCTACGAGGTGGCCATTCCTGAGGAGGCCGCGCTGCTCACGGTGGCCTGGCTGGTGCGGGCCGGCGACGTGACCGCCGCCGTCGGCCTGGTCCGCGTCCTCGAACCGTTCGCCGGCCGGCTCCGGTTCACGCCGCGGCCCTCGGCCCGGCCCGCGCCGGACCCCCGCGGCGTGCACCGCCGCACGGTCGGCGACGCCGCTGCGTTGCTGGCACGCCGCCGGCCCCACTCAGCCGTCGAGACGCAGCGTGAGGCGCTCGGCGTCTGGCAGCCGTTCGGCGACGAACTCCTCACCCATTGGCTGGAGACCGCCGGTACCGGCCGCGTGCTGGACCACCTGCCCGACGACGCCTGGCGGCAACGAGGCGCGGCGCTCCTGCGCCGCTACCAGGATCTCGCCGCGATCCACACCCGCTGCACCAAGCACCGCGACCCGAAGGAGAACCTGGGCATCCTGCGCGGCGCCTTGGAGGAGACCGCCGCCGGGCGGCCGCTCAACCCGCGGCAACTCGGGCTGCTGCGGCACGCGGTGGAGTCCATGGTGCGCCGGCGCGACCGTCCCGGCTCGGAACGGCACACACGACTGCGCGCCCGGCAAGCGGTCCAGGCGGCCCTGCCCTCGCACCACGCCCTGGCCCAACTCGTCCTGCGCAGGCTGTCGGCACTCCCCCAGGACACCGGCACGGCCGACACGGCACAGCTGATCGCGGATGTCACGGAGCCCGAGGCACGGGAAAGCGGCCTGCCCGCGGGCACGGTGCTACCGCCGGCGATCCGGCGCGTCGTGGAAGCGGCTCTGAGCGCACCGATCCGCACGCTCGTGGAACGCGGGGTGGTGCCCTCCGCCGAGGTCCTGGCCGAACTGGTGCCGCAACTCGTCGCCGCGGCCAGGGCGCGGGCCTACCCCGACCCGGCGCTGCGGCACCTCGTGGCCGCCGACTACCGGGCGTTCCGGAACCGCCGCTCGCTGCTCCTGCTCGGCCTCGCCCATCAGGTCCGGGTCGAGGAACTTCCCTGGGTACGGGCGGTGGAGGGGCACCGAGCGCCGGAGGAGAGCCGGGAGCCGGCGGAGATCGTCCTGCGTGAGCTGGGCGAACTGGCCGTACAGGCTTTTCCCGGCACGCTTGTGCCCAACCCCCTGGTCCGCGAGCTGGGCGTGCTGTCCCGGCAGGCCGAGTCCGGTGCGCCCTTCGTCGAGGAACTGGCCGCGGACATCTTCGAGGGCACCTTCACCCCGAAGTTCCTCACGGCGGCGCGGGTCGCCGCGGAGCTCCTCGGCGGCTCCCTCTACGAGCGGTACTACGCCATCGACTACGCGGCCGTCCGCAACCTCGCGATCACGGAGACGGATAAGGCGCTCACACGTGCCGGTGCCCGACTCGGCGCCGGTTCACCGGCATTCGCCGAGCTGTGCGCCCAGCGGGCCGGCCGCGCCGGCACGGGGGGCCGGTCAGTGGCGGCCAACGGCATGGTCATCGAGCAGGCCCAGATCCTCACCACGCACAATCTGGCCACCCTCGTCGGCCACGTCGGCATCACGCCCGAACCCGGCTGGGACGTCCTGGCCCGTCGCTGCTTCACCACCGTGTGCCGTACCACGGCCCGGGTCCACAACAACCCGCGGCCGCTGCCCACGATCAAGGACGCCGCCTACGCGTGGCGGCAGATGCTGTTCTACCTGTCGCTGTGCGGCCCCGACGTGCAGGCGGAATTCATCGCCCACCTGGACGGCGAAGCGGCCCGTCACCCCGGCCACGTCGCCGCCCGCCTGGCCCCCGCCCTCACCGGCCTCCGGCACGTCGCCGCCGGCGGCACCGCCGAGGACGGCACCGGGCGCCGGTTCCTCGGCTGGACCACGACCCGGCACTGGCTGCGATGAGCCGAACCCGCGGCACCGCCAGGACCGTGGTGGATCTCGTCAGGTCGGCGGACGCAGGGGGATGACGTCCGGCTTGCCTTGAGGACGCAACGTGGCGGTCCCCGCTGCCGCGTGGGTGTGCAGGACTCGCGAGACGACCTCGACGCCGCGGGCGAGGTCGTCGCGGATCAGGATGTCGAGGTGCTGTTCCGCCAGGACGTAGCCGCCGTCCTCCGGGTGCAGGCTGCTGCCACCGAGGCCGGCGCTGCCCAGGTTCGCCGCCTGGAGGGCGGCGTTGAGCTGCTCGGCCGCCTGCGGGCCGAAGCGCTCCGGTCGTCCCCGCACCGGGAGGCTGAGCGACAACCGCCAGGACCGGCTGCCCGACAGCGGGCTGGGACCGAACCACCGGGCCACGAGCTCGCCCTGGGGCAGCCCGGCCAGGGTCTCCACGGCCCAGCAGGCCTCCGCCCGGTCCACGGGGTCGGCGACCGCGCGCAGCAGGACGCGGTTGCCGTAGCCGGCTGCGGCAAGCGCGTCGGCCAGTGCCCGCAGGTGTTCGTGTCCGTCGGCGGCGAGGCACCGGTCGAGGGCCTCGCGCACCGCGGGTCGCGCGAGGACGGGATCGGCGGCCGCCGCGGCCGTACGTCCACGGGCGAATGTCAGGAGCGCCGACCAGGCGGCGAACGGGAATTCCTCCGAGGACGGCGTTCGCAGGGAGTACAGCGGAAGACCGTCGGTGCCGTCCTGGCCGACCGCGTCGTACCCGTCGGCCCGGGTCGTCCACACCAGCCCGGTGCCGCGCAGATTCCGCAGGTCGAACCACTCACGCGTCTCCGCACGCACCTTGCCGCCGCCGGCGGCGCCGGGGCGCACCGCCTCGAACGCCGCGTCCACCAGAGGCGTGACGGTGTCCAGGTCGTCGTTCTCGGCCAGAAAGGCGAAGCGGCACAGCAACGCCAGCATCGGGCCGGGGTGGCGCAGTTCCGCGTCGTGGAGGGCGACGGCGCGGCACAGCAGATCCAGTTCCCGCCAGGGCATCACATGCGGATGGAAGTGGGCCTGGTCGTCCCAGCCGACGTTCGCCGGCTCAGGGAGGCCGGGTGCCTCCAGGTCGAGATCGACGTACTCGAGAGCGAGGGTGAGCTCGAGGACCAACGCGAAACCCCCACCGGTGCCGAACCGCGTGACGTGCGACTCCTGGTCCTCGGCATCGTCGCAGTAGACGTCGGGCGCGTCGTCGTCGAAGAGATACACGGGCCAGAAGTCCGGTTCGGCCATGCGGGCCGCCAGTGCGTCATCGAGAGGCATGCGGTCAGGCTAGAGCGCGGCACCGACACAGCGCCGGGCGGACGTCGAGGGGCCGAAGTGACGTGGGTGGTCATCGACTCGGTGGTGTCCGGGTCGTCGACCGGCGCCCTCATCGATCTGAGCTCCAGGGTGACGGAGCCGATCCTGCTCGCCTTCGCCGCGCTCACCGGCCGCTGCCGCTTCCGACAGGTTCGTGCCGTGATCGACGGCTTCGACGTTGCCCGTGCGCTGGACGGCGGGGGTCCACGACCGCGAGCGGGCCTGGGCGTTCGTCCGTAGCTTCGCCGCCGCCTGGGTGCCTCGTCGCCAACCAGGACCCCCTGCTCCCGCTTCATGAGATGTTCGTGCACGACGGGTCGGACGGTGTCCTCGTGTTCCGTACGGAGGACCAGGACTGTGCCTTCTGGGGTGTGCGCCTGACGGATCTCGACCGGGACGATCCGCCGGTGCTCGTCGAGGCGCGGCAGGGCCGGGTGCCGTTCCTGGGCAGGTTGTCCCTGGCCTGCGTCGAGCTCGTCCTGAGCGAAGCGCTGTTCGCGGGTGGGGGGCGGCTCTACAACGCACGCGAGCTGCCCGCGGACCTGCCCGATATGGTGCCCGTTCGCTTCCGGCGGGTGCCGCTGCCCGACTACCCGTCGTGGACCGGGCCGGAGGACTCTCCCGTGCGCTGGTTCACCGCGCCCGGCAAGCTGCTGCGTCAGGACGGTTCGGACGTCCACAGCCGGCTGCACGTCCGGGGCCGACCCGGGCGGATCTGGACGGGATCTGCGAAACGCTCCCTGGGCGGTGGTCGCTGGGATACGACGAGACGCCGGGCTCCCGGCCGCTGCCCACGTGAGCGGGGACGGGCGGAGGGTCGGCCCCCGCCCGTCGGGACCGGAACGCGAACCCTGGCGGTCGCGGCCGGATCAGGACGTGGACTGGGGCTGTTGCGGGCCGGATCGGGCGCCGGAGTCCCTGTGCAGGGCGCCGACCGCGTCCGGGTCGCGCCAGAAGGCGGTGAGCAGGTCGACGACAGCGGGTGCGGCCTCCAGCAAGGGAGCGACGTGTCCTGCTCCGGGCAGAACGGCCCAGCCGCCTCGGGGCAGTCGGGCGGCGGCGGCCGCCGCGTCGTCGGGCGTCCAGGCCGTGTCGTCGGCCCCGGCGGCGAACAGCGTGGGTGCCGGGACCGAGGTCAGGGTCGGGGTCAGGTCCTGCCGGTCGAGGCTCGCCGAACGGATGGCGCGGGCCATGCCTCCCCGCTCGGGGGCGGAGAATGCCTCGGCGACAAGGGTGATCGCCTCGGGATCGGCGGCCGCGCCCAGCAGCGCCGTGGTGAGGGCGCCGAGCACGGGGCGGATCGGGCCGACGGCACGGTAGAGCGGGACGAGCAGGTTGATCTGCCGTCGTTCCGGTGCGGTCAGCGCGTGGACGGGCGCGCCGATGGTCGCCAGGCTGCGGAGGCGCCGGGGGTGGGCGGCGGCGAAGGTGATGCCGACGTGTCCGCCCCATGCGTTGCCGGCCCAGTCCACGGGCTCGTCGATGCCGAGGTGTTCGAGGACGTCGAGCGCGGCTCCTGCGCAGTCGTCGAGTGTGAACGGTTGCCGCGGAGCGGCACTGCGGCCGTGGGCCGGGCCGTCGACGATGACCAGCCGGCGCGTGGCGGCCAGCGGCTGCCTGACGCGCACCCAGGTGGTGGAGTCGACGAAGAGGCTGTGCCACAGCAGGACCGGCGGGCCGGATCCGACCGTCTCGACGCCCAGTGGCCCGAGCCGGGTGGGGACGGACGCGACTGCACCGGTCGAAGGCCGGTCCATGGTGCCCTCCAAAAACGTTTCGGTAGCCGAAGCTTCGGCAACCGAAGTATCCTTCGGGGCTATGCCCTCGTCAAGCGATCTGCCGGTCGACCGTCTCGCCATCGGCCAGCTCCTGGTCCGCCTGCTCCGGGAGTTCAGGACCGAGATGTTCGCCCCGGCCGCCGAACGGGGCTATGCCGATCTCCGGGAGCCGCACCTGCAGATCTTCGGCAACATCGGTGTGGACGGGATCCGCCTCACCGACCTCGCGGCACGGGCGCAGTTGAGCCTGGCGGCGACCTCGGAACTGGTCAACGAGCTGCAGGAACTCGGCTATCTGGAGCGCCGCCCCGACCCCGGCGACCGGCGGGCGAAACTGATCTTCCCCACCGGGCGCGGCCGGCAGGCCCTCGACGACGCCGGCGGGCGGGTCGCCGAGATCGAGCAACGCTGGTCCGAGGCTGTGGGACCGGGGGACTTCACGGCGGCGTGCCGCACCCTGCAGCACCTGCTGGACGCCCTCACCGGCGCGCAGGACGACCACGGGCCGGCGCCCGCGTCGTGAGCCCCCGGGTCGTCGGTGACCACACGGGTCAGCGCGGGTTGCCCGCCCCCGCGAAGGGTACGTGCGCCGAGTGGGCCGCCTGCTTGCCGTCGGGGTGCTGCCACAGGCCCTGGGCCTGGAGCTTCGGCAGGACGCCCTCTCCGAACCAGTACGCCTCCTCCAGGTGCGGATAGCCGGAGAGGACGAACTCCTCGATGCCGAGGGCCTGGTACTCCTTGATGCGCTCGGCGACCTCGTCGTGGCTGCCGACCAGCGCGGTACCCGCGCCGCCGCGCACCAGGCCGATGCCCGCCCAGAGGTTGGGGTGGATCTCCAGGCGCTCGCGGCTCCCACCGTGGTGCAGGGCGAGCATGCGCCGCTGGCCCTCCGACTCGCTCCGGGCCAGCCCCGCCTGGATGGCCGCGACGCTCTCCGGGTCGAAGCCGTCCAGGATGCGGTTGGCCTCGGCCCATGCCTGCTCCGAGGTGTCACGCGTGATGACGTGCAGCCGGATGCCGAAGCGCACGGTCCGCCCCTGTTCCGCGGCCAGTCCCCGGATCCACGCGATCTTCTCGGCGACCTGCGCGGGCGGCTCGCCCCACGTGAGGTAGACGTCCACGTACCGGGCGGCGACCTCGCCGGCGATCGGCGAGGAACCGCCGAAGTACACCTCGGGAACCGGGTCGGGCACCTGGGCGAGCTGCGCGTTCTCGACGTGGAGGTGCTCCCCGCGCAGGTCGACGGACTTGCCCTCCCACAGTCTCCGCACGATGTCGAGGAATTCACCGGTGCGGCGGTAGCGGGCGTCCTTGTCGAGGAAGTCGCCGTAGGCCCGCTGCTCGTGGCTCTCGCCTCCGGTGACGACGTTGAGCAGCAGCCGTCCGCCGGTCTGGCGCTGGAAGGTGGACGCCATCTGCGCGGCCAGCGTCGGTGAGACGAAGCCGGGACGGAAGGCGACCAGGAACTTCAGGCGCTCCGTGTTCTGGCTGACCATGGCCGTGGTCAGCCAGGCGTCCTCGCACCATGCGCCGGTGGGGGTCAGCGCGCCGACGAAACCGAGGTCCTCGGCGGCGCGGGCGATCTGGCTCAGGTAGGCGACGGTCGGCGGCCGGTCGCGGCCGGACCGGGTGGCCGGGGTGCCGTGGCCGCCGCCGACGACGTGGCGGCTGTCGCCGTTGGTGGGCAGGAACCAGTGAAAGGTGAGGGGCACCTGAGGTCTCCGTTCGGGGTTGTCCGTCACAGCAGGCCGTGCCGGGGCGGCCTGGTGCCGTTGAGCACGTACCGGCCGATGTGCTGGACCTTCCAGCGGGCCGGGTCGTGCAGGGTGTGGGTGCGGGCGTCCCGCCAGTGGCGGTGCAGGCCCAGGGAGTCGAGTGCCGAGCGGGTGCCCGAGACCTCGAAGAGGGCACTGGCGACCTCCACGGCGGCCTCTCCCGCCGTCACCTTGGCCGCGGCCACCGCGATCGAGGCCTCGGCCGCCGAGTCCTCGGTGAGATCGGCCCGGGCGGCGTCCACCGCCCGGGCAGCGGCGTCGAGCAGCGCGTCGCAGGCGCGCACCCGGATCGCGAGTTCACCGAACCGCTGGATCAGCAGCGGGTCCTGTGCCGCCGTCCCGTGTCCCTCGTCGACGCTCTCGAACCACGGCCGGCTCTTGGTGCGGACGAACTCCGCCGCCTCCTCCAGCGCACCGAAGGCGATACCGGCGTCGATGGCGGCGTGCAGCAACTGGGCCACGGCGCCGTGGAGCTGCGGGCCCTGGAAGGTGAGGTGGTGCGGCACCACCCGGTCCGCGGGGACGGGCACCGACTCCAGCCGGACGGTGCCGCTGGCGGTCGTGCGCTGCCCCATGCCGTTCCAGTCGTCGACGACCGTCACACCGGGCGCGTGCCGCGGCACGTACGCCACGTGCAGGTTCTCGTCCTCGCCGCGGGCGAGGACCGGAATCCAGTCGGCGAACAGGGCCCCGGTGGAGTAGTGCTTGACACCGTCGAGGACGTATCCGCCGTCCGGGATGCGCACGAGCCGCGTACGGATGTCCTGCACGTGCTTGGTGCCCGCCTCGGACTGCGCGTTGCCGAACCGTCTCCCCCGCAGCACCTCGCCGAAGAAGAACTCCTTCTGCTCGCGCGTGCCCTGCCGGCGCAGCACGTTGACGTACACGAAGTGGCTCTGCGGGATCTGGGCGAGGCTGGCGTCGGCGGCGGCCAGGATCCGGAAGACCCGGGCGAGCGTCTCCGTGCCGACGTCCGCACCGCCGAACTCGGCGGGCACCGTGACCGCGAGGAGGCCGGAGGCGGACAGCCGCTCCAGTTCCGCCTCCGGAAGCCGGCGCAGCGCGTCCCGCTCGGCCGCCCCCTTGCGGAAGTCCGCCGCCAGTTCGGTCGCGACGGCGAGGGCCTCGGCGTCGCCGGTGATCACGGCCGCGTCGCTCATGCGGTGGCCGCCAGCAGGGTGGGGCGCCCACCGAGCGCACGTGAGAACTGGTCCGTGACCTGGACCAGCGCCTCGGCCGAGGCCGGCGCGACGGTCAGCGTGCCCTTGTCGTCCACCGAGATGTCCTTGTCGAGCGTGAACCAGCCCGGCGTGATGTGTGCCGCGCCCATGGAGCTCAGTACGGGGCGGAGCGCGTAGTCGATGGCCAGCACATGGGCGGTGGTGCCGCCGGTGGCCAGCGGGAGGACGGTCTTGCCCGCGAGCGCGTACTGCGGGAGCAGGTCGAGCAGCGACTTGAGCAGCCCGGAGTAGGCCGCCTTGTAGACGGGTGTGCCGATCACGACCCCGTCCGCCCGCTGGAACGAGCCGACGGCCTCGACGATCGCCGGATGGCCGATGTCGGCGTGCAGCAGTGCCTCGGGCGGCAGCGAGCGGACGTCCAGCGGTATCACGTCGTGGCCCTGGGCCCTGAGGCGGTTGTCCAGGTGACGCAGCAGACGCGCGGTGCGCGAGGCGGCGGAGGGGCTTCCGGAGACGGACAGGACGGCGGCCATACGGGGACCTCTCACGGGGATGTCGGATGCGGTCGGCAAGGGGTGCTGCAGGTGACGGCGGGCCTGTCCGCGGCGGGTACGCCCCCCGGTGGCACGAGGTGTTGCCCCGCGGGTGTCGCCGGCCCGACCACGCCGCTGCTCACGACCGGCCCCCGGTCGGCGGAAGAGCCAAGAGGCGACGGCGCGCAAGCGGGGGAACGCGGTGACCGGAATGCAGGCACACGGCGGGCCCTCATCGCGACGGCGAACGGCCCCGGGTGAACGTCATGAACAGAAACAGGCGCGTGTGCGAGGGTTTCCCTCGGGTGCGCTCAGGCCGAACGGCGACAGCGGGCGCTGGAGACACGCCCGAGATCTACGTGGCGTCGCCGCGTGAGCTCCTGTCGCTTCATGTCATCGATACAACCAGCGTGCGGTCCGGGCGGTCAAGAATGCCCAGCAGTGATTCCACATGCTGAGAGTCGGTATTCACGAGGTCGTGACAGGGTTTCCCTTGAACTCGACGCGGCGCGGTCGGCAGTCTCCAGTGATGCGCATCGAACAGCTGGAGTACATCGCCGCCGTGACACGACTGGGGTCGCTGCGGCGCGCCGCCGAGGAACTGCACCTGTCCCAGCCCGCGCTGAGCGAGACCGTACGCAATCTGGAACGCGAGCTCGGCGTGGACCTGCTGGAGCGCCGGCGGACCGGGGCGAGGATCAGTGACGAGGGCGCGGAGCTGCTGCCGCACATCATGAGCGTGCTGGACGCGGTCGACCGGCTCCGCGACGCGGCGGGCGACCAGCACCGCATCAGCCGCATGGTCCGGCTCGGCACGGTCAACACCGCCACTGTTCCGCTGCTCATCCCGACCGTGCGCGAGTTCCGTGCCTCGCACCCGGTCACCCAGGTCGAGGTGGTCGGCGCGCAGCAGGCGGACATCCACCGCGGACTGCTGGAGGGCGCGTTCGACCTGGGGATGGTGAACCACCTCCAGGGCGACGACATGCCGCCCGGTTTCGAGAGCACCGAACTCCTGCGGGGCCGGCCCGTGGTGTGCGTGCGCCCCGACAGCCCTCTGGCGGCCCTGGAGGCGGTGGACGCGGACAGCCTGCTGGCCGGGCCGCTGGTCGTGATGCGGTCCGGCTACGTCATGCACCGCTTCGTGCACCGTCTGCTGGGCGGCCGGACACCGGCCTTCTCGTACTCCACCGACGGGGCGGAGATGGGCAAGCTGATGGTCGCCGAGGGTCTGGGTGCCACGGTGCTCCCGGACTTCAGTGTCGTCGGCGACCCGCTGGAGCGGCGCGGCGCGATCACCGTACGGCCGCTCGCCGGGGACACGACCGAGGTGCTGCTGGTCCTGCTGCGCCGCCACTCCGGTGCCGTACCGCGGGCCGTGCGCGATCTCCACGAGCTGTTCGTGCGCAACGCCGCCGCGTACGAGGCCGCTTCCTGAGCCGCCGCGGTCTCCGCCCTGGGCGTACGGACGGCCCGCACGGGTATCCGCGCCGAAGTGCCGCAACAAAGGGCGTCTACACTCTCCCCGCAACGGCCCGCGCGACCGTGGCCGAGAGCGGGCAGCTTCTGCCAGACCCGAAGGGTATTCGGCGTTTTGATACGGATAGACTCAGTTACCAAGCGGTACCAGGACGGCACGGTGGCAGTCGACCGGCTCTCACTCGAGATACCGGACCGCTCCATCACCGTGCTCGTGGGACCGTCGGGCTGCGGCAAGACCACCACGCTCCGGATGATCAACCGGATGGTCGAACCCAGCGAGGGAACGATTCTCCTCGACGGTGTCGACATCCGGGAGCAACCCGTCAACACCCTTCGCCGGTCGATGGGTTACGTCATCCAGAACGCCGGGCTCTTCCAGCACCGCACCATCCTGGACAACATCGCCACCGTGCCCCGGCTGCTCGGCTGGGACAAGCGGCGCGCGCGGGCACGGGCGGCGGAGCTGATGGAGCGGGTGGGGCTCGACACCTCGCTCGCCAAGCGCTACCCGTACCAGCTGTCGGGCGGCCAGCAGCAGCGCGTCGGCGTGGCGCGGGCGCTCGCCGCGGACCCGCCGGTGCTGCTCATGGACGAGCCGTTCTCCGCCGTCGACCCGGTGGTCCGCAAGGGCCTTCAGGACGAGCTGCTGCGGATCCAGGACGAATTGGGCAAGACCATCGTCTTCGTCACCCACGACATCGACGAGGCCATCAAGCTCGGCACGACGGTCGCGGTACTGCGCACCGGCGGCCGGCTCGCCCAGTTCGCGCCGCCCGCGGAACTGCTGTCCGCACCGGCGGACGAGTTCGTCGAGGACTTCCTCGGCGCCGACCGCGGCATCCGGCGGCTGTCCTTCTTCTCCTCCTCGCGGCTGGAGTTGAGGAGCGAGCCGGTCGTCGCCGTGGACGCAGGCGCCGAGCAGATCGCCGCCCGCACCACCGCGGACGTGCCCTACCTCCTCGTCACCGACCTGGACGGCCGGCCGCTGGGCTGGAGCGAGCCCGGGCTGCTGACCGCGGGCACCATCGATCCCGCTCGCCTGCTGCCCTTCGGGCGGCCGTTCGAGCACGGCCGGGAGTCGTTGCGGGCCGCACTCGACGGTGCCGTGCTGTCGCCGACCGGCTGGGCCGTCGGCGTGGACGGTACCGGCCGGGTGGTCGGCGTCGTCTCGGAGCGCGCCATCGGCGAGGCCATCCGCAGCGCGCACGCCGAACTCCACGAGGACGGCCAGGTCCGCGCCGGAGCAGAGGCCGCAGGATGAGTGGCTTCTTCGACATCCCGAGCGACCTCCAGCACAGCTGGTTCGGCCTGATCGGACTGCATCTGCGCGAGGCGCTGCTGCCGGTACTGGCGGCCCTGGTGATCAGCCTGCCCATCGCGCAGCTCTGCGTCCGGTACCGCTGGGTCTACGCCCCCACGCTGGGCGTGACGACCGTGCTGTACGCCATCCCGTCGCTGGCCTTCTTCGTGGTCCTCATCGACTACACCGGCCAGACCGAACTGACCGTGATGATCCCGCTCGCCGTCTACAGCCTGGTCGTACTGGTCCCGGCCATCGTCGACGGCGTCCGCTCGGTGCCGCAGGAGACCCTGGCCGCGGCGACCGCCATGGGCTTCGGACCCGTACGCCGTTACGTCCAGGTGCAGTTGCCCATCGCGGTACCGGCGATCATCGCGGGGCTCCGGGTCGCGACGGTTTCCAGCATCAGCCTCGTCAGCGTCGGCATGCTGATCGGCAACCAGGGCGCGCTGGGCAATCTGCTCAACGACGCCCAGATCTACCACCGGCCCGAGCTCGCGGTGAACTCCGTGGTGACGACGGCCGTGCTGGCGGTCGTGGTCGACGCGGTCCTCGTCGCCCTGCGCCTGCTGCTGACCCCCTGGATGCCGAAGGAGAGCGCGGCCCGGTGAACGTACTGCACTTCATCAACGCCTTCTTCAGCGACAGCGCCCACTGGCACGGCTACGACGGCATCCCCACCCGCGTCGTCGAGCACATCCGGTACTCCCTGGAGGCGCTCGCCCTCGCCGCCGTCATCGGGCTGCCGATCGGCATGGTCACCGGTCACTACGGACGCGGGGGCAACACGCTGGCGATGACCGCCACGGCCGCCCGGGCACTGCCCACCTTCGGTCTGCTGGTGCTGGTGGTCACCTGGCTGGGCTTCGGCCTGGGGCCCGTGATGATCCCGCTGGTCGTGCTCGCCGTGCCTCCGATCCTGGTCACCACGTACGAAGCGGTCCGCTCCGTCGATCCCTCGTCGGTCGACGCGGCCCGGGGCACGGGCATGCAGGAGTCGCGCATCCTCTTCCACGTGGAACTCCCGGCCGCGCTCCCGCTGATCCTGAGCGGACTGCGCTCGGCCGCCATCCAGATCGTCTCCACGGCCACCATCGCCGCGTACGTGGGCCTGGGCGGCCTGGGCCGGTACATCATCGACGGCCTCTACCAGCGCAACTACGAGAAGGTCGTGGGCGGCGCCACGCTGGTGGCCGTGATGGCGCTGGTGACGCTCGCGGTCTTCTGGGCTGTCGCCCGCCTCACGGTGTCCCCGGGAGTGCGCCGCGCCGCCTGACGGGCGCGGCGGTGGCCGACGGAAGGGCCCGGGGCGATGCCGGATCGCCCCGGGCCCTTCCGTCCGCTGCCGGCCCGCGGCTCAGCCGCCGGTGCGCTCCAGCGCCAGTTCCAGTACCACCAGCAGGGCGTCCCGCACCGAGCCGCGCTCGCGGGCGTCGAACACCACCACCGGCACGTGCTCGGCGACGTCCAGCGCCCAGCGGACCTCGTCCAGCGAGTGCTCGACGTGTCCGTCGAAGGCGTTGAGGGCGACGGCGAAGGGGATCCGCCGGTGCTCGAAGTAGTCGACCGCGGCGTAGCAGTCGTCCAGGCGGCGGCTGTCGACGATGACGAGACCGCCCACCGCGCCCTCCACGATGTCGTCCCACATGAAGCCGAACCGCTCCTGCCCGGGCGTGCCGAACAGGTAGAGCTTCAAGGTGGGGTCGATGGTGAGGCAGCCGAAGTCCATGGCCACCGTGGTCGTGGTCTTGCGCGGGGTCTGGCTGAGGTCGTCCACGCCGGCGGCCACCTCGGTGATGGCGGCCTCGGTGGTCAGCGGCTCGATCTCGGAGATGGAGCCGACGGCGGTGGTCTTGCCCACGCCGAAGCCACCCGCGATCACCATCTTGACCGGCAGCGGCGGCCGTACGACGGCCTGCGCGGCCGGGCCGGCGCCGAGCAGCGGTTCAGTCGGTGTCACGGAGTACCCCCCGGGAGTCGGGGACGGCCCGCAGGCCATCGATAACCCTTCGCAGGACGGACGCGTCATGGGTGGCACCGGTGTCGGGCACATGGACCGTGAGCTGTCCCGCGGCGCGCAGGTCCTCGGCGAGGACCCGCACCACGTTCAGATGCAGCCGCAGCCGGGCCGCGAGTTCCGCGATGGACTGCGGCTGCCGGCAGGCGGCAACGATGTCGTGCTGCTCGAAGGCGAGCTTGTCGAGCGTCTTGAGCCCGGCGGCGGTGGCCACCACCTGGGTCTCCACCGGCACCGGCCGGCCGGACGCGGGCGCCACCCGGCCGGCCGTGAGAAGGAACGGGCGCACGGCAGAGGCGGGGCCGACCGGCTCGGATCCCGCGGGCGTCACGCCGTCCTCGCCGGCCGGTGTGCGGCCGTCCGCCATAAGTCGTGTCTTCCTCTCCGGACCCGGGGGCGCCCGGTCAGCGGGCCGACGCGGCGCCGACGGTGTTCTTGAGTTCGAGCACCAGCTGTGGGCTGAGCGCGGTGCCGGCGCGGTTGGCGAACAGCGTCATCTCGTAGGCGATGTTGCCGAGTTTGGCCTCCTTGTCGGTGACGACGCCGAGCACGGCGCCGCTGCCGATCGCGGAGACGATGACGTGGCCGCCCTCCAGGTCGATGATGACCTTGTTCAGGCCGCCGAGGCCGTAGTTGCCCGAGGCGCCCGCGGCCAGGCTCGTGATGCCGGAGACGATGGCGGCCAGCCGCTCGGAGTGAGCGCGTTCGCGCAGCTCCGACACGGCGATGAGCAGCCCGTCGGAGGAGACCGCGATGGCGTCGACAACGCCGGCGGTCTCGGTGGCGAAACGGTTCAGCAGCCAGTTGAAGTCGGCTGCGGCGGCCTGCAGGTCGGTCGTCGGAGTGTCACCTGTCGGCGTGCTCACTGCTCGGCTCCTTCTGGGAGGTCGTTCGGGCGGTGCGAGGTCCCGGTTACCGGGTCCGCACCGGTGGCGGTGCGGAGGTCTGCTGTGGCGTGGGTTCCGGTGTCGCTGTCGCGGTGGGCACGCTCGACGGCGGCCTCGAACTCCTCCAGCGCGGACCGTACGGCATCGGCGTCCGCGGGTTGCGCGGGCGCGTCCTGAAGGCCTGCCTGCTGGGCGGCCGCGCCGGTGGTCGTCCGCAAGGTGGCACCGCGGACCCTGCGGCGCAGCGCGGGCTGCCCGGCGGAGTCGCCGGCCGGTACCTCCTTGCGGGGCCCGGGCACCAGCGGCCGCTGTCCGGCGGATCCGCCCGCCTCGCGCCGGGGCACGCGCCGCGGGAGCGGCGCCCCTTCCCCGGCGGCGGCCGGGGTGGTGGCGGAGTGGGGGCCCGTGGACGGGACGGTGTCCGCGACGGGGGCGGCGGCTTCGGGGCCCGGCGCGGCCGGCGAGGGCTCCGGGGCGCCGGTGGCCGGGCTCGTCGCCGCGCCGCCCGATCCGCCCACCGCGCTCATGCTCAGCAGCAGGGTCGCCGGGATCGCGACCTCGGCGGTCACACCGCCACCCGGCGTACGGGAGAGGGTCACCCCCACCTCCCAGCGACGCGCCAGCGAACCGACCACGAACAGGCCGAGCACCTTCGTCGGGACGAGGTCCAGGCGCTCGCGGCGGATCAGCCGGGCGTTCTCCTCCTCGAGCCGCTCGGCGCTCATGCCGAGGCCGTGGTCGGCCACCGCGATCAGGGCGTCGCCGTCGCCGGAGCGCACGGTCACCTCGACGGGGCTGCCCGCCGGGGAGAACGAGACGGCGTTCTCGACGAGTTCGGCCACCATCAGCGTGAGGTCGCCGATGATGTCCGGCTCGACCATGGCCTCGGTCTCGGCGTACAGCCGCACCCGCTGGTAGCCCTCGATCTGGCCGAGCGCGGCCCGCACCACGTTGGTGAGCGCGGTGGGACCCGAGTCCAGGACGGTCTCCCGGATGCCCGCCAGCAGCATCAGGCTGTCGGCGTTCCGGCGCAGGCGCACGGCGATGTGGTCGATGGAGTACAGCCGCTCCAGGAGCGCCGGGTCGGTCTCGCCGCGTTCGACCGAGTCGATCAGCGCGAGCTGACGGGTCGTCAGGTTGCTGACCCGGCGCCCCACGTTGCCGAACATCTCGGCGACGTTGCGGCGGCTGAGCACCTGGCGCTCCAGCAGCGCGGTCGCGGTCGTCTGCACCTGGTTGAACGCCTGGGCGAGCTCGCCGATCTCGTCCTGGGCCGTGACGGGCACCTCGCGCACCCGCGGCGGTCCGGAGTCCTCCGTGTCGTCGTCGGCCACCCGGGCGAGCTCACGGCTGGTGGCGGCCGAGACCTCCTGTGCGGCCGCGGTGAGCGCCTGCACCGGGCGGACCACCGACCGCCGGACCACGACCGAGAGCGCCAGCCACACCAGGAAGCCGAACAGCGCGACGGCCAGCAGCAGCGCGGCCCGCCACCACGCGTCGCCCGAGGCGTCGTCGGCGCGGTCGGCGATCTGGTCGATGAGCGAGGAGGTGATCCGCAGCCGGTTCGCCGCCTGCGCGGGGTAGGCCGGGTAGTCCGTCAGCGCGTCCCTGAACGCCCGGTGGACCTCGGCCGGGGTGTCCGCCTGCAGGGAGCTGGGGTCGATCTGGAGCTCGGCGTAGGCCTGCGCGATCCGGCCCTGGGGGTCGCTGTGCTCGATACCGGACAGCTCGTCGGCCTGCTCCACGGTGGCGAACCGGGCGAAGCGGTCGGCCTGGTAGGTGTACAGCTGGTACGAACCGACCGCGGCGTTGAACTCGATGAGGGCGTTGGCGTCACCGGTCGTCGCCGAGAACACGCTCGTCTCGAAGGAGCTGTGCGCGGCGTCGGCCCGCAGCAGGGAGTCGAGCAGATTGCCCGTGAAGGTGGCAGCGAGCGCCGCGTTGCGGTCCAGGCCGAGGCCGTCGATCAGACCCTTGGCCACGCCGGTGTAGGCGGGGTCGATGTTGTCGGCGGGCAGATAGCTCTGCTCCACCGTCTCGCGCAGGCTGGTCAGGCCCTCGATCTCGCGCAGGGACTGCGCCTCGGTGTCCGGCAGCCGGTCGCCGAAGGCCCGGCGCACCGTCGCCACCTGGGTGTCCACCGAACGCTGCGCCTTGCGGTACGCCTCGATCGAGGGCCGTGCGCCGCGGCCGGCGGCCTCGTACCGCACCGACAGCAGAATGGCCTGCTGGTGCTCGGCCTCCACCCGGTCGGCCAGGGCCGCCACTTGGGCGCTGTCGCGGACCAGCTGGGCCGCGGACGCCGCGTCCCGCGCCCGTCCCACCTGGTCGGCGATGAGGTAGCTGAGCAGCACGGCCACCACGGCCAGCGGGACACCGACCAGGAGGTTGAGCTTGCGCCGGAAGGGCCAGCGGTCGGCGAACCCCAAGGGCCCGTCGCCCCGCGGCGGGGCAGCCGGGCGGGTGGGTACGTCCACCTGCACCGTGGACACCTGGCCTCCTTCATGGGGGTGGTCGATGATGCGCGACGACATCGAAGCGGCGCCCGCACACAGCTGTGGCCGATGCAACAGCGGTGAATGTATCGCGCCTTCGAAGCCGCGTTCGCCACGCCCCATGTCAAGAGTTCGTTACAAGGCGACCGTCCACTCTCCACATTTGCGTACCAAGGAGGCCAATCGGCGATCCGAATGCTCTTGACTGACTGGGAACCGGCTGGATTGGATCAGGATCGTACGTGTGCCCGCACGCCGCACGCCCTGCCACGACCCAGCCTCCACCAACCTCAGAGTCCGGAACGGGAATTGTGACTTCTAACGCGAAGAGCACCAGGTCAAGCACGAGAAACCGCGGCGTGGCCGCCGTCGCACTCGCCGCCACCGCCGCGGCCCTCGTCGCCGGGTGTTCGTCGTCCTCCGACGACAAGTCCGACAACCCGCTCTCGGAAGGCAAGGCCAGCGGCAACAACGTCGTCGTCGGCTCCAACAACTTCGCCGAGAGCATCCTGCTGGCCGACATCTATGGCGAGGCCCTGAAGGCCAAGGGCATCAACGTCACCTACAAGCCCAACATCGGCAGCCGTGAGACCACCTACGGCCTGCTGAAGAACGGCTCCATCACCGTCCTGCCGGAGTACAACGGCGCGCTGCTGGCCTACCTCGACAAGGACGCCACGCCCAAGACGGTCGAGGAGACCACGGCCGCCATCGGCGCCAAGCTGGACCCCAAGCTGACGCTGCTGGACCCGGCTCCGGCGCAGGACAAGGACTCGGTCACGGTGAACGCGGCGACGGCCGCGAAGTACAAGCTCACCGCGGCGTCCTCGATCGCGGACCTGAAGGACATCGCCAAGGACCTGGCCATCGGGGCCTCCCCCGAGTTCCAGACCCGGCAGCAGGGCCTGGTGGGCCTGAAGGACGTGTACGGACTGGACTTCAAGTCCTTCAAGGCGCTGGACGCGGGCGGCCCGCTGACCGCGGCGGCGCTGACGAAGAACACCGTGCAGGTGGCGGACATCTTCACCACGGACCCGACCATCGCCAAGGAGAAGTTCGTGGTCCTGCAGGACCCGAAGAACCTCTTCGGGTTCGAGAACGTGCAGCCGCTCGTCTACAAGTCCGGGCTGGACCAGAAGGGCATCGACGCGCTGAACGCGGTCTCCGCCAAGCTCGACACAAAGGCCCTGCTCGACCTGGACACCCAGGTGCAGTCGCAGAGCAAGGACCCGCTGGACGTGGCCCAGGCCTGGCTGAAGTCCGTCGGCCTCGGCTGACCCACCGCACATGGACACGACCCTGAACGGCTCGACGCGGGTGCCACCGGATCCCGAGGGCGCCGGCGTCGAGCTGGACGGGCGTGGCCTCACCGTTCCGGACGTGGTGCGGCTGGCCGACGCGGCCGCCGCGCCGGCCGTGCCGCCCGAGGCTCTCGACCGGGCCCGGCACTCCTGGCAGGCTGCCGCCCGGCTCGCCGGCGCGGGACGCCTGTACGGCCGCGGGACGGGCGTGGGCGCGCACCGCTCGGTGCCGGTCGCCGCGCAGGACGAGGCCGAGCACGGTCTGCGCCTCCTGCGCAGCCACGCCGGCGGCGCCGGCACGCTGCTGCCGGCCCGCCAGGTCAGGGCGATGCTCGCGGTGCGCGCCAACCAGCTCCTCGCGGGCGGATCCGGTATCCAGCCCGCCTTCGTCACCGCCCTCACCGACGCCCTGCGCCTCGGCGTCCATCCGGCGGTCAGCGAGTACGGCGGTCTCGGCACCGGCGACCTCACCGCCCTCGCCCAGACGGGCCTCACCCTGATCGGCGAACGCCCCTGGCTGACCGACCGCCCGGAGCGGTCCGGGCCACCGGTCGGTCACGACGGTGGTCCCCCGCCGACGGAGGCCGGCTTCCTGCCGCCCGGGTTCCCCGTGCAGCGGCGCGGCGCAGTGCCGGGGACGGAGCCGGGACCGACGGCGGACGCCGCTCCCGCCGGTCCGTCGTCCCCGCTGCCCGCACCCGTGGTGCCGCAACCCGGCGACGCGCTCGCGCTGCTCAGCAGCAACGCGCTCACCCTGGGCCTGGCCGCCCTCGCCTGCCACCACCTCGAGGTGCTGCTGCGGGCCACGCACGCGGTCGCCGCCCTGTCGCTCGCGGGTGTCTCCGGCTCACTGGAGGCGTACGCCCCCGAGGTGCACGCCCTGCGCCCCTATCCGGGAGTCGCCCATGCCGCCGCGGAGGTGCGCAGGCTGCTCGGCGTGCCCGGCCGGCCGTACGGAGCGGGCCGCAGGATCCAGGACCCGTTCGGTTTCCGTTCCTTCCCGCAGGCACACGGCCCCGCCCTGGACGCCGCGGGTGCCCTGCGCCGGATCGTGGAAGTCGAGATCAACTGCCCGTCGGAGAACCCTCTGATCTCCGCCGACGGCACGGCGGCCCATCATCACGGGGCCTTCTACGCCGCCCCGCTCGGTCTCGCCCTGGACGGGCTGAACCTCGCCGTCCTGCAGACGGCCCAGCTGTCCGCCGCCCGGCTGACCGCCCTCGGCCGCAGCGACCTGACCGGTCTGCCCGGGTTCCTGGCCACGGGCCCGGCGAGCAGTTCGGGCGCGATGATCCTGGAGTACACCGCCAACTCGGCCCTGGCGGAACTGCGCTCCTGCGCCACGCCCGCGTCGGCCGGCCACGCGGTGCTCTCCCACGGCCTGGAGGAGGCAGCCAGCTTCGCCTCCCAGGCGGCCCGCCAGTCGCTGCGCGCCGTCGACGCGTACACCACCGTGCTGGCCTGCGAACTCGTGACCGCGGTGCGGGCGTTGCGGCTGCACCCGTCACCGCCGCCCGTGCCGGTGTTCACCGTCCCCGCCGCTGTCCTTCCGGCCGGCACCGAGGACCGTCCGCTGACGGCGGACGTGGCGGCCGCCGCGGAGCTGCTGCCGGTGCTGGCGGATCTCTGAGGGCGGCCCCGACGGTCATCGGGCACCGGTGAGGCCGGACCGCCCGGCGGCCACGACGGCGGTGATCTCCGCCGCCTGGCGGCGGGCCTGCGCGTGCGCCTCCTCCAGGGAGGCACGGTGCTGCGGGAGCAGGTGCCGAAGCGACTCCACGGTGGAGGCATAGGTGAGTTCGGGCGTGATCGGGCGGACGTCCAGGGACATCAGGTTCGGGTCGCCGAGCATCGTCCGCAACGCGGGGACCAGGAAGTCCTTGCCGTGCTGGGGTGCGCCGGGGCCGTAGCCGCCTCCCCGGGCGGAGACGACGACGGCAGGGCGCCCGGCGCTCGGGGCGCGGCCGGCCGTGCCGATGGTCCTGCCCACGATCATGATCTGGTCCAGCCAGGCCTTGAAGACCGACGGCATGGAGTAGTTGTAGAGCGGCACGGCGAAGAGGTACGCCTGCGCTCCGAGAAATTCCTCGACCAGCTCGTCCTGGAGCAGTGCGGCGGCCTTCTGCTCAGGGCTGTGCTCGTGGGCGGGGGTGGTACGGGCCGTGATGCCGGCCGCGTCCAGGTGGCCGACGGGATCGAGCGCGAGGTCGCGGCGGACGATGTCGCCGCCCCAGGCGGCGGTGAAGGAGTCGGCGACCCGGCGGGACACGGAGGCGTCGCCGGAGGCGGAGGCGTCGATGCGCAGCAGGTAGGACATGGTGGTGGCTCTTTCGTGCGGGTGGGTGTCCGGTGGGTGACCCGCTCGCCGGACGCCGGCGAGCGGGCACGGGTGGTTCGTGGCGTCAGGGCGCGGGATGCGGGGGCACGGCGCAGCCGTCCGGGCCGCAGGCCGCGTCGGTCGCGTCGTTCTCATCGGTCGTGCCGAGGATCTGCAGCGGCCGCGGCACAAGGTGGGCTGCCTCCCACGCCTGGGCCATCGCCGACAGCAGCGCGTCGGTGCCGACGGCGCCGGGGACGGCGTAGCGTCCGTCGATGACCATGAAGGGCGTCCCGTGGGCTCCCAGGCGCTCGGCTTCGCGCTGGTCGGCGGCGACCCGGCCCCGGTAGCGCCGTTGGTTCAGCGCCTGCGCCGCCTCCTCGCGGTCCAGGCCGGCCCCGGCGGCGAAGTCGAGCACCTGCTCCTTGGTCCACAGCTCGCGCCGTGCCCCGAAGTGGGCACGGAACATCGCGGTCCACACCTCGCCGCCGCGGCCCTTGTCGGTGGCGAGGGCGAGGAGCTCGTGGGCGTAGTCGGTCGGACCCAGCGTCCGGTCCACCGCGTGGTAGGGATCCAGCCCCTCCGCGTGGGCCGCGCCCTCGATCGACGCGAACATCCGCTCTCCGTCCTGCGCGGGGATGTCGTGCATCCGGAGCAGCTGCCGCTGGGCGACGCCCTGCCGGGGCAGGTCGGGGTGGACCTGGAACGAGCGGTGGACGACCTGGACCTCGTCGGCGTGCTCGAAACGCCCCAGCGCCAGTCGCAGCCGGTTGTCCATCAGGCCGCAGTACGGGCAGATGATGTCCGACCAGAACTCGATCTTCATGGTGGGCTCCTCCCGAAACTCACTATCTGTTCGTAGCCCCACTGTGGATTAGGATGACAAGCGATACAAAAGGCACATCCATGTGCGTGGAACACGAGGGAGGCGGCTGACGTGAGCGCCGGCGGCGAGCTCCGGCAGGGGCGCACGAATGTACGGGCGAACGTGCGGCGCGTACCGGGTCCCTGCGCGCGCTGGGACGACAAGGACGCCGATTTCATCCGCGAGGTGCTCGACCTGGTCGGCGACAAGTGGAGTGTGCTGATCATCGGGACCCTCTCCGACGGATCCGTGCGCTACTCCGACCTCGCGCACGCCATCCCCGGCATCTCCCAGCGGATGCTCACCCTCACGCTCAAGCAGCTCCAGCGCAGCGGACTCGTCGACCGCACGGCGTACGCCGAAGTCCCGCCCCGCGTCGAGTACTCCCTGACCGGGCTCGGCACGTCACTGCTGTCCACCGTGCTGGAACTGGCGGCCTGGTCGGCCGACAGGCACGCGGAGATCCGCCACCACCAGGGCGACTACGACGCGCGGAACGCGCAGCCACCGGACGTCGACGCGGCCGGCTGACGCCTCACCAGGCCGGTCGATCGAGGTTTGAGATGCCCGTCGGCCGTCATGGACGCCCCCTTGAGGCACATGCGTTGACTCACGACGCAATATCACACAACCCTCACGCTTCCCCGCCAACCTGACCGGGCATATCTACAGATATTCGTCAGCGTCGGCACCTTCGGCTGGTTCCGTCGCCCGGGCTCACCGGCACCGGGCGGCAGTCACTGGGAGGGGTGGGCATGTGGGCATCGTTCGCGTGATCTTGGCCGTCTCGGTACTCCTCCTCGCGGGCACGGCGTGGCGGCTGCACCGCTATCCCGGGGGCTGGAGCTACGCGTTCTCCGGCAGGCACGACACGGACCGGCACGGCCTGGACCGCGAGCGGCGGGCCGTTCGGGAGTTGCGGGGCAGGGCCCGGCGGGAACTGGCCGTCGCGGAGGGCCGGGTGGCACAGGCCGAGCAGTCCTACCGGAGCCGGATCAGCGCCGCCGAACGTCGGCTGAGGGGACTGCGCACGTCGGGCAACGGCGCCTTGCTCTCGGCGCTGGGCCACCTGTCCCTGCACGAGCACGTGGTGGTGATATCCGGGCCGGGGGCGAAGGTGCTGCCGCTGGGCGGTGTGCAGGTGCAGTTCGAGCACAGCCCGATGGGCCACCACATCTACCTCAGGCGTCCGGACGGCGTGCACTGGGAGTCCTACGCGACCGGCGAGCACAGCGAGGACAGCGTGCGCCGCTTCAGCGTGCGCATCGAGAACCAGGTCGCCAAGGAGAACCGGTTCCTCGCGGAACGCGCCGCCTCGGTCAAGAAGGCCGAGGACGCACTCAAGGAGGCCCGGGCCGACACCCGGCCCGCCGACCGGGCCCGGCGTCATCTCAGCGCGGTGACCGCCCGCCAGAGCCGCGACAGGGCTTTGGACGAAGCGCTCACCAGGCTCGAGACTGCCCAGGACCGGTGGCAGCGACTCACCGGCCGGCGCCCTCCACGCTAGGCCCCGTCGTCACATGGGCGCCGGCCGCCCGGAGGCGGCCACGCGGTTCCTCCAGTGCCCCCAGGTGCGGGGGATCGCCAGGCGGAGAGTCGTCCTCGGAGTGGACCGCTCGGCCGGTTCGGCAACTCCCCCGGGCCGAAGGCCGGAGAGCGCCGTGCCGGTGGCCGCGGGGTGGGGGCACCTCCCAGCAGTAGCCGGGTGGGAATGCGACGACAGGCTTGGATGTGTTGATCACGAGCGTTGTCGACACCGGGGCGGGCGGATACCCGCCCCGCCGCGACGGATCCGCGCAGGCCGCCTTGCAGCCGTCATCCTCGCCCGGGTCCTGCTGCCGGCATGCCATGCGACGCCGGCTCCTGAGCGGTCCTGCGGACGTGGAGCACACTGCCGTCCAGGGGCAGCCGGCTGCCGCCTGCGGTGCTCGTCGAGGTGGGCGGCGAGCACGTCGCGGTGGTCGCCGGGCACGTACAGCTCCACGCGCCGGTACTCGGCCTTGGACTCGGCGGGCGCGGTGAAGGAGAACACCGTGCCGTTCGTGCGGGTTGCAGCCGCCGCCGTCGGGGACGGCGCCGTACTGTCCGAAGGCGGCGCACAGGCCGCGCAGCACCAACGGGTCCGGTGCCTCGGCCTCGGAGGCGGCATGCGCCTCGTGCTGCCGCTCCCGCTCGTGCGCGGCTGACCGTGCCGAGGTCGGAGCCCGGCGGCACGGTCAGCGCGAACACCTCGACCACGCGCCGCGCCCCGTCCCGGCACGCGACCGCGGGGCCCAGGACGGCGACGTCGAGCTCCGCCGACGACCGGTGGTGCCGCACGGCCAGACGTTCGCGCACCACGACGCTCGGCCGCGGCGGCTCGTCCGCGACGAGCCCGCAGTCGGCGAGCGTGGCCTCCAGCGCCGCCTCACCGGGCGGGAAGACCAGCAACGCCGCGTGCGAGAAGTCGCAGCGCTCCACCAGGGCCCGCAACTCGGGGCCGTCGAGCCCGGGAAGCAGGAGCGGGAGCAGCGTGGCGGTGTCCTGTTCCTTGACGAAGTCGACCGTCGCGCGCAGGCGGCTGTGGATCTGCCCGCGCCGGCGCAGCCCCTCGGCGAGACCGTGCTGCCGCAGGATCCGCACGGTGGTGACGGCCAGGAACCGGCGCGTGCGCGCGCCTGCACGTGCGTGCGCTCGGCCCGCTCCAGAACGACGCAGTCGATCCCCCGGTCCACGAGGATGTTGCCGAGCACGAGCCCGGCCGGCCCGGCCCCGAGGACGACCACATCGGCCGTGAGGTCCACCGGCCGCCGCCGGCTCTTACCGTCTTCACGGAGACAGATACCAAGTAATCGAAAATCTGCAGGTGCGCCGAAATCACCTGAATGCGCGGCCCAACGGCAAAATGATCACCGCTGCGGCCACCGCACCCGGGCACGCCCCGCCCGGCTCAGGAGGCGCCGGGGTCCAGCCGGGCACGCAGGGCCGCGGCGATCTCACCCGCGACGGTCAACTGCTCCACCGTGAGGGCGTCGACGAACAGTTCCCGGACGGCCCTGAGGTGCGGCAGCGTGGCCCGCCGGAATCCCTGGGCGCCCTCGTCGGTGAGCAGCACCTCCGCACCCCGGTTGTCGGTGACGCACTCCACGCGCCGGACCAGCCCGCGGCGTTCCATCCGTCCGAGGTGGTGCGACAGCCGGCTGCGTTCCCAGCCGACGGCCGCCGCGAGCTCCGAGGAGCGCAGGCGGTGCCCCTCCGCCTCCTGCAGCGCCAGGAGCACCGAGTAGTCCCCGGGGGACAGTCCGGAATCGCCCTGGAGACGTGATGCCAGCTCCGAGCGGAGCCGCTCGGTCGTCTCCACGAAGTCGCGCCAGATCCGCAGTTCCTCAGTGGTGGGCAAACGCCCGTGCCGCCGTTCCATGACCGACCCCTCTGTTTGACATGTCAATCATATCGATGCATGCTTGACACGTCAATCACTTGGCCGCCGAGCGCGCGATCGTTGCGGGGGCGGGGAGGAGAGGACCATGACGGCCCCTGCGTTCGAACTGGGTCTGAACTCGTTCGGGGAGGTAGCCACGGACGGCGGTCGCGTGCTCAGCGACGCCGAGACCGTCCGGCTGCTCGTCGAGGAGGCCACCCTGGCCGAGGCGGCGGGACTCGACGTCTTCAGCGTCGGCGAGCACTACCGCCCAGGACATGTCGACACCGCCACCCCCGTGCTGCTGTCCGCGATGGCCACCGCCACCGAGCGCATCAGGCTCGGCACCTCGGTGACCGTGCTCAGCACCAACGACCCGGTGCGGCTCTACCACGCGTTCTCCACCCTGGACGCCGTCTCGGACGGCAGGGCCCAACTGGTCCTCGGGCGGGCCTCGGTCACCGAGTCCTTCGCCCTGTTCGGCCACGACGTCGCCGACTACGACAGGCTCTTCGACGAGAACCTGGACCTGTTCATGCGCCTGCAGCGGGAGGAGAGCGTGACCTGGTCCGGCACCGTCCGGTCACCGCTGGCCGACCAGCGCCTGCTGCCCCGGATGCGCGGCGGCGGCATCCCCACCTGGATCGGCGTGGGCGGCAGCCCCAACTCCACGATCCGCGCCGCCCGGTACGGCCTGCCGCTGATGCTGGCCATCATCGGGGGCCGCCCGCAGCGCTTCGCCGGCCACGTGGACCTCTACCAGCGGGCACTGACGCAGTTCGGGCACCCCGCCCTGCCCATCGGCCAGCACTCGCTGGGCCTGGTCGCGGACACCGACGAGGAGGCGGCCGACACCTGGTGGCGGTACTGGGAGCCGGTCGTGACCGCACTGGCGGAGGAACGCGGGTTCTACAAGCCCACGCGGGAGCGCTACGAGGCGGAGATCCGCGACGGCGCGCTGTACGTCGGCTCACCCGGGACCGTGGCCCGAAAGATCGCCCGGACGGCCCGTGACCTCCACCTGAGCCGCTTCGACCTGAAGTACGACATCCTCCACCTGCCCCGCCGGGCCCGCGCCCGCACGATCGAGCTCCTGGGCCGCGAAGTGGCCCCCCTGGTACGCGAACTGCTCACGAAGGAATCCGCTGATGTCTGACATCGTGTTCGGCCTCGACACGTTCGGCGACGTACCGGTGGACGACACCGGTGCCCCCGTCTCCCACGCCGCCTCCATCCGGCAGGTCCTCGACGAGGCGGTCGCGGCGGACCAGCTCGGCGTCGACGCCATCGCGCTCGGCGAGCACCACCGCCCCGAGTACTCGGTGTCGACCCCGGAGACGGTGCTCGCCGGCATCGCCACGCGCACCGAGCGGATCAAGCTCGCCTCCGGCGTGACCGTCCTCAGCTCCGACGACCCCGTCCGGGTCTTCCAGCGCTTCGCGACGGTGGACGCGCTCTCCGGCGGCCGGGCCGAGGTGATCCTCGGCCGCGGGTCCTTCACCGAGTCCTTCCCGCTGTTCGGATACGACCTCAGCGACTACGACGTGCTGTTCGAGGAGAAGATCGAGCTCTTCGCGAAGCTCCTGGACGAGAAGCCGGTGACCTGGAGCGGAACGACGCGGGCACCGCTGAAGGACGCGGACGTCTTCCCCAAGACCGAGTCGGGCCGACTGAGCACCTGGGTCGGCGTCGGCGGCTCGCCCCAGTCGGTCGTCCGCACCGCGCGCTACGGCTTCCCGCTGATGCTCGCCATCATCGGCGGCTCCCCCACACGCTTCGCGCCCTACATCGACCTGTACCGGCGCGCGGCGGAGCAGTTCGGCACGACCGCCCACCCGGTGGGGATGCATTCCCCCGGCTTCGTCGCGGACACCGACGAGGAGGCACGGGAGGGGTTCTGGCCCGGCTACAAGGTGATGCGCGACCGCATCGGCAAGCTGCGCGGCTGGCCCCCGGTCCGCCGCGAGGAGTTCGACGCCGAGGTCGAGCACGGGTCCATGTATGTCGGGTCGCCCGAGACCGTGGCCCGTAAGATCGCCGGGGCCGTCGGCGACCTCGGGGTCGGCCGGTTCGACCTCATCTACACCGTGGGCCCGCAGCCGGCCGGAGCCCGCATGCGTGCCGTGGAGCTCTACGGCACGAAGGTGATCCCCATGGTCCGCGACATCCTCGCGGGCTGAGGCCCGCACGCACCGCAGAGAACGGAGACGTCATGAACGCCGAGAGCGTGCGCACGATCGGCATCCTGGGCGCGGGGAAGGTCGGGACCGTGCTGGGCCGGCTGGCCCTGGCCGCCGGTCACCGGGTGCTGATCGCGGGCTCGGGCGACCCGTCGGCCATCGCGCTGACGGTGGAGGTCCTCACCCCGGGCGCCGTCGCGGTCACCGCCGCCGAGGCCGCGGCCCGCTCCGATGTCACGATCCTCGCGCTGCCGCTGGGCAAGTACCGCAGCATTCCGGTCGAGGCGCTGCGGGGCAAGCTCGTGATCGACGCGATGAACTACTGGTGGGAGGTCGACGGCATCCGCGACGACCTGACGGACCCCCGCACCTCGTCGAGCGAGACCGTCCAGGCGTTCCTGCCCGGGTCGCGCGTGGTGAAGGCCTTCAACCACATGGGGTACCACGACCTGGAGGACGGGGCCCGCGCCACCGGTGCACCCGGGCGCAAGGCCATCGCCATCGCGGGCGACAGTCCCGGCGACCTGGCCGAGGTCGCCGGCCTCGTCGACGCGCTCGGCTTCGACCCCGTCGTCGCCGGCCCGCTCGCCCGGGGCGTCCGCCTCGAACCGGGCACCGAGCCGTTCGGCGCCAACGTCGACAGCGACGAACTCACGGCCATGCTCGTCCGCTTCCCGGAGACCGAGCGCGGCCGCGCCGTCGCCCGGGCCAGGACCGCCGCTTCCACCGCGGACCCGGTCGGGTAGCGCCCGCCGGTCAGTGCAGGTCGGGGCAGATGAACTTCTGCGCCGCGCGGACGATCCGCCGTGCCTCCGTCGTGGCCACCTCGTGGCCCGAGTTGCTGAAACGATCGGCGGTCCGGGCGATCACGGTGTCGTGGGCGACGTCCGCCGCGAGGAGGACGCAGATGTCCCGGCCCGCCCAGACGGCCGGGTCCATGCCTCCCGCGTCCAGCGCGGGATCGATGTCGCCGATGGCCCGGAGGTAGGCATCGCGATGCGCGGGGCCGAGGTACGACGGGACGTCACCGTCGGCCACCGCCTCCGCGAGGACGTCCTCGGACACCGTGGTCCCGGACGTTGTCGGCTCGGTACGCGTGGTGCTCGCGGCGCACGCGCAGACGGTGATCAACAGGGTGACCGCGGCGGCCTGGCGGAGGATTCTCATCGCCCTACACTCACCGATCGCCGCCCTCGATGTCGGCCCACCCGGCCACGTCGCCGGGCCGCTCAACCGAATGGAGGACACGGGCCGGCGGCGTGATCACGCCGTGCGGAGCGCTCCCCTCGGCCCTTTCCTCACGCGGGGACCACCAGATCGAACCCGGCCTTCCCCTGGGCCACACCGTTGATCTGCAGTTCCAGCACATGACTTCCGGGGTGGAGGACACGGGTGCTGATCCGTTTGAAGGAGTGCCGACGGCTGATGGACAGCCGCTCCCCCGCCTCCAGGGTCCTGGTCGTCAGCTTGAACACCTTGGGCGCGGTACGCCCGTTGGCCTTCTGGTAGTGGATGACGTAGTCGATCGCCAACTTGGCCGGGGCCCCGCCCGTGTTCTCCAGGTGGAAGGTGAAGGTCAGCTCCTCACCGACCGTCACCCGCCCCGCGGCCAGTTCGGGGCCGGTGAGGGCGACATCGGTGGCGGGTTCGAATCCCAGCAGGGCCAGGGCGCCCGGGTGGCCCTTCTTGACCGCGGTGCGCAGGGCGTGCCGGATCAAGCGGGGGGTGTGCTCGTCGGGGGCGGCCGCCCAGCGCGTGACCACGTCGACGGCGAGGTCGGGGTCGGCGTGGCTGATGTCGTTGACGTGGTTGGCGACCGAGCGCCGGACGTATGCGGAGGGGTCGCGGTAGAGGGCGTCCAGGATGCGCAGGGTCGCCTGGGGCCGGCCGAGGATCTCCGGGACGCGGATCGCCCAGGGCAGCCTGGGACGGGTCCCTTCCGTGGCAAGACGCCGGACGTGCTCGTCCGGGTGGCGCACCCATGGCTCCACGACCGCGAGAGCGCGGTCGAGGTCCGCGACGAGCACCCGCCGGATCGCGAATTCGGCCGTCAACCGGGGAGTGAGGTCGGCGAGCAGTGCCAGGGCGGACTCGAAGGCGTCTGGCTCCACTGCCTCCAGGGCGCGGGAGACAACGGCTTCCGTGACGGGCCAGATCATCCATCCGGTGAATTCCGGGTCCCGGAGCGCGGCGCGGACGACCGCCTCCACGGGAGGGTAACCACCGGGCAGATCCACCAGCAGGGCGTCGCGCAGCAGGTCGCTGCGTTCGCGCAGGGCCAGTCCGTCGAGTCGTGCCGCGGCGGCGCGCACCGCGTCCGCGCCCCGCGGCCCGTTGGCCCTTTCCAGGCAGGCGCCGAGTCCCGCCGCGGCGGTATGGCCCAGCAGTTCTTCCGCGAGGGGCACCGAGGCGGTCCTTTCGGTTTCTCCCGCCCGGATGCGCGGGCGGGGCGTAGGCGTCACGCGGCCGGAGGCACGGCCGCACGACTTCGATAATAGCAGTCACTCGCCGCGGGCCCTCTTCCCGCCGCACTCAGGCGCCGCCCAGCAGCGCCCCCAGGGCCTCGGCCGTTTCGGGATGCCGTGTGACCAGCACCGCGCCCGGCGAGCCGGGATCCGCCGTCAGCCACGTCCCGTCGCAGCCGAGGAGGTCCGCCACCGCGTCGCACGTGGCGGGGTGGGCGGCGAGCAGCGAGCCGGCCCGGGTGCCGCTCGCGGGCAGCGCCCCGTGCACGGCCTCCGGCTCGGGCTGCGCGCGCCACGGCGGCACCCACGCGTCCAGCGCTTCCAGCCGGCCCGGGAAGGTCCGTCCGGCCTCGCGGATCAGCAGCGGGGCCGCCTCGGCGCCGCTCGCTCGCAGGTGGGCGATCAGGACGGGCAGCCACGGCAGCAGCACCGGGTCCGGAAGGCGTCCGAACGCGTTGGACACCGCCTCCACGACGAAGCCGGCGAGGCTGGGAACGGGCTCCAGACTGTGGAGGAAGCCGCCGAGGTAGCGCGGGTAGGCGGGCACCACCAAGGGGTTGCCCAGCAGTTCGTCGCACCGGGCCCGAAGGTCCGCGCGGGAGAGGTCTCCCAGCTGTACCTGGGCCGCCCACAGCAGGGCCGTCTTCGACGGATCCCGCGGATGCGACTGGGCGACCGCCAGCTCGAGTTGCGTCCGGTCGCAGCCGAGCGACAGCGCCAGGCTCTCCATGCCGAACAGGAAACCGAGCATCGCCGCCACCTGGCCGACCGTGGCGTCCTCGTCGGTGAACGCCGTCGGCAGCAGGGTGCAGTAGTGGGCGTATCCGGTCTTGGTGAAGGACTCGATCCACGGTGGCAGCACCGGCTCGCTGGTGCGGTAGTACGAGAGCAGCCGTCGTACCCGGCGCAGCACTTCGGGCGCGCCGTCGACACCGCGTTCGGACGACAGCACGTCCAGCGCGTGGTTGCCCAGTTCGTCGGCGATGCGGCGGCTGCGCAGGTACAGCGTCGCGTCCTCGACGGCTTCCAGGACGGTCGCCGCGGTGGCCTGCGGGCCGTACGCGGTGCGGCGCAGGCGCTGCTCCAGGACCTGCTCGATACTGACGCCCTCGTAGCCGAGCTCGATGAGCGCACGCTGGTGGGTGCCCAGGGCCAGGTCCCAGGACTCCTGGATCGGCCGCTCGCCGAGCGTGCGCTCGCCCATGATCGGCCGCGCGGTGCCCGGCGGCAGGAGGTGGCGCAGCATCCACAGCACGTCGGAGCACTGCGCCAGTTCCGGCCGCCCGGCGATGTCGAGCAGTGCCCGCTGCACACCGCGCTGCTGGAGCCTCAGGTTCAGGGGCGCGAGCCGGTCGTGCACGTCCCGGGCCAAAGGCGGCAGCGCGTCGTAGCCGACCTGGCCGATCCGGTCGCCGCCCATCATGATCTCCACGAGCCGGCGCACGTCGCGCCGGCCGGGCACGGAGTCCTTCTCGATGCAGGTGACCGCCGCGTCCTGGAAGTCGTACGGCGTGGGCCTGGCACGGTCGCGCATCCCGGCCAGCAGGATCGACGTCTCGAACACGGCGATCGCGTCGGCGGTGGACGCCAGGTAGCCGTTCCGTCGGGCCGCGCGCACGATCTCCACCGACCAGCCGAGCAGTTCGGCCTCGTCCAGCCGGTCCAGGACCGGCGGGCGCTGGAGGAAGCCGGTCAGCTGGTCGGCGGCCGGTGCCTGCGGTACGGGGGGTGGGGTCTTGGCGGTCGCGGACTTCTTCGCGCCCTCCTGTCCCGTCAGACGGTACGGCGTGACGCGCGTCCGCTTGAGGTTCTTCGTCCACTGCGTCGCGGCGATCGACACCGAGCCCGCCGCGAGGCCGAACTGCGTCTCGATCGCCGCGTGGCTGGACGGGATCAGGCCGTGCAGCCACTTGGTGGCGCTGCGCGGGCCGATCTCGAAGGTGTCGGCGCCGTCCACACCGAACTCCTCGACCCGGCTCGCCGCGTGGAAGGCTCCGCAGACATAGAGGCAGTCCGCCGGGTCGGTGCCGGTCGCGGCCAGGTGCTCGCGCATCCTGGTCCACATGTGGCGCTCCCGGTCCTCGTCCACGCGTACCCGCCGGGGGTCGCCGGGGGCCAGCCGCCGGAAGAGGCTTCCTATCAGGAGCATGACCTGCCGATAGGTGTCGTGGTCACTGTCGCCGAGCGGCAGCTCCACGTACTGGTGCCACCACTCCGACCAGTGCCGCACCCGGCCGCGGCGCAACAGGTGCTCCTCCAGTTCGGCGAAGCGCGGCCGCAGGTCGCCGATCTCCACACCGACCGCGTCGCCGTGCAGCGCGGCCTCCTCCTCGGCGGGCGGCGCGTCCGGGTCACCGGGCGCGTCGGACTGCTCCGCCGGTGCGTCCCACTGGAAGACGTGGTCGGAGGAGCGGTCGACGAGCACCAGCTCCACGCCCGGGGTGTCCAGGGCGTAGGCGATGGCCTGGTACTCGGCCGACGCCTCGGTGATCGGCGCGACCACCGACAGCGGAGCCCAGTCGGCCGGGAAGCCGTCGACCTCGGTGGCGAACGCCTGGACCGCCACCGGGAGCCTGCAGTTGCGCAGTTCGGTCAGCAGCGGCGCCATGTCCTCGCACAGCTCCAGGTACACGACCTTCGGCTGCTTCTCCCGCAGGCGGCGCGCCATCGCGATCGCCGAGGCGGGCGAGTGATGGCAGACGGGGAAGATCTCCAGCGGCTCGCGCACCGCGCGGTCGACGTCGTCGACGATGCCCAGGAGGATGCCCTCCAGGGTGTCGGGCCCGTCGGCGAAGGTCGCGGCGGCCTCCTGCAACTGGCTGCGCAGCGCTTCGAAGGTGCCCTCGTGCGTGCCGGTCATGACAGGGTGGCGATCGCGTCGCGGCCGCCCTCCAGGAACTCCGGCCAGGAACCGCCCGCTTCCCTGCTGCGCGGCTCGACGACACCGTGCAGGTACTTGTTGAGGATGGCCAGGTCCTCGGGTGCGCGCCGGGCGAGCGACCCGACGAGCGAGGAGGCGAGGGTGCGGGCGGTCAAGGCGCGCTCGCCGAAGAAGTTGCTGTGCAGGATCGAGTCCTCGAGCACGCCGATCTGCTCCGCGGTGGACAGCGCGGACTCCAGCTTCTCGTCGTCGCTGCCGGCCGCGGCCGCCGAGGCGCGCAGGTCGGCGAAGCTCTGCAGCAGCACGTCGAGCAGCGTAGGCGGCACGTCCAGCTCGATCCGGTGGCGGCGCAGCAGTTCCTCGGTGCGGAAGCGGACGATCTCCGCCTCGCTCTTCTTGTTCGTCACCACGGGGATGCGGACGAAGTTGAAACGACGCTTGAGCGCGGAGGACAGGTCGTTGACGCCCCGGTCACGGCTGTTGGCGGTGGCGATGACGGAGAATCCGGGCTTGGCGAAGACGATGTTGTCGCTGTCCAGTTCGGGGACCGAGATGTACTTCTCGGAGAGAATCGAGATCAGCGCGTCCTGGACGTCGCTGGTGGAGCGGGTGAGTTCCTCGAACCGGCCGATCGCGCCGGTCTCCATCGCCGTCATGATCGGGGAGGGGATCATCGACTCCCGCGACTGGCCCTTGGCGATGACCATGGACACGTTCCACGAGTACTTGATGTGGTCCTCGGTGGTTCCGGCGGTCCCCTGGACGACCAGGGTGGAGTTCCGGCAGATCGCGGCGGACAGCAGCTCGGCCAGCCAGCTCTTGCCGGTGCCGGGGTCGCCGATGAGCAGCAGGCCGCGGTCGGAGGCGAGCGTGACGATGGAGCGCTCGACGAAGCTGCGGTCACCGAACCACTTCTGCGCGATCTCGCGGTCCAGGCCGTCGGAACGCTCCGAGCCCAGGATGAACAGACGGACCATCTTGGGCGACAGGCGCCACGAGAACGGCTTGGGGCCGTCGTCGACGGACTCCAGCCAGTCCAGTTCCTCGGCGTACTTGGTCTCGGCGGGGGCGCGCAACAGGTCGGACATGAGGAGAGAGGAGCCTTTCTAGGCGAGGAACGTCTTGAGTTCATGGACGAGCTTGCGGATGTGGCCGGAGACCACCGGCGTGCCCAGGGCCTTGAAGCGCTCCCGGAACCACGGGTTGACCTCCTGGCGGCCGGAACTGGTGACCGACCCGACCGGGATGAACCTCACTCCGGCGCGGTGGACCGCCTCGATGCCCTCGAACAACGGCTGGGAACGGCTGAACTCGTAGAAGTCCGAGATCCACACCATCACGGTGTTCCGCGGTTCGACGATCTTCGGCAGGGCCATCGCCATCGCGACCGGGCCGTCGTTGCCGCCCCCGAGGCTGGTCCGCAGCAGCACCTCGAACGGGTCGCCGACCCAGGGGGTGAGATCGAGGGCGCGGGTGTCGTACGCGATCAGGTGGACGTCCACCTTCGGCAGCCCGGCGAAGATCGACGCCAGAATGGTGCAGTTGACCATGGAGTCGACCATCGAGCCGGACTGGTCCACCACGACGATCAGCCGCTGGGGCGTGGTCTTCCGCGCCGTGCGTCGGTAGTAGAGGCGGTCGACGTACAGCCGTTCCTCCTCCGGGCTCCAGTTGGTGAGGTTCTTCCAGATCGTGCGGTCGAGGTCGAGGTTGCGGAACACCCGCTTGGGCGGAACCGAGCGGTCGACAGCGCCGACCGTGGCCTTCTCCACCTGCGTGCGCAGCACTTCCGCGACCTCGTCGACGAAGCGGCGGATCAGGGCCTTGGCGTTGGCCAGGGCCACGCCGGAGAGGTTGTTCTTGTCGCGCAGCAACTGCTCGATGAGCGACATGCTCGGAGTGAGCCGGGCGGCGAGCCGGGGGTCGGCCAGCACCTCGCGCAGTTGCATCCGCTTGACGAGGTCGGCCTCGATCGCGCCGAGTTCCGGGCCGATCGCCGGGATCAGCCGGCCCGGATCGGTCTGCGTGCCCGTGCCTCCGCGGCCGCCGCGCAGCTCGCCGGGGCGGCAGCCGAGCGCCCGCTCCAGCCAGCCGGCGTCGGCCTGCCACCGCGCCAGCTGTCCGGCGGTGACCGTGCCGGAGCCGGTGGCGAAGACGTTGAGCAGCACCTTGGACACCAGCGCCGCACGCCGCACCTCGGCGGCACGGTCGCGTCCGTCGGCGTCCGCGTCCGCGTCGGCGAGGACGTCGATGACCGGGGCGGTCTCGGGCGACATCAGACCGTCGAACTCGGCGGCCAGTTCAGGGTGGCGCTGCACGACCGCGTCGACGGAGGCCTGCGGGTCCAGGAGCGCGGACGGCAGGCCGATGTCCTCGACGACGGCGAGGCTCGCCGACTCCAGCGCGGCCTGCTCCTCCTGGTCGAAGAGCCGGGCCAGGAGTCGCCAGTACAGGACCTGGCGGCGGTTGTCGTGGGCGGCGTCGTCGAGGTGCCGCGCGGCCTCGTCCGTGGTGGACCCCCCGGTGGTGTGCTCGGTCATTTCCGCAGCAGCCTTCCGGCGCGTTCCCGCAGTACGGCCACGGCGTCGGTGGCCGCCTTCTCGGCCTTGGCGCCCGCCTTGTCGGCCGTACCCCCGGCCCACCCTCCGGCGTGGAGCGCGACCGCTTTGTTCCGTACGGTCGCCTCCACGGCGAGAGGCTGCACGCGATACGTCCCGGCGTCCCAGCGGAGCAGCCCGATGCACGCGCCCGACGCGGCGACGGCCTCGGGGGTGAGGGGTCCGGCGGCCGGAATGCGGTCGGTGTCGACGGCGAGAGGCTGCCCCGCGACGGTGAACACCACCATGTCGTCGTCCTTCCGGGCGGCGTAGCCCTCCAGGAACACGGGTACGGCGATGCGCGCCGGATGGCGGTCCAGGGGTGCGGTCGCCGTGTCGACGGCGGTGGGCAGGGCGACCCGGGCCGTGGCGAAGGCGTCGGCGGGCTCGCCGGGGTTCGCGTGCCGGTCGCTCCAGAGCAGGTCGCCCCCGGCCGTGACCGGCATGCCGGCGAGGTCCATCGACCGGCCTTCGCCGACAGCGGCGAGCAGCGACATGTGGGGACGGAGCAGCTGCCAGATGCCGGCCCCGACGACCGTGTCGGGTTTCGGCACCGACACGCTCGCTCGCACCAGGCGGGCGGCGGTACCGTCCGCCGGCTCGAACACCGCGTGGACCTGGGCCTGTACGGCGGTGTCGTGTTCGTGCAGGTCGACGCCGAGGGGCAGGAGGCGTCCGGTGGCCGTCCCGGTCGCGGGTGCGTCGGCCGCCCCCGGCACGGTCAGCAATATCCCGCGCGACCACAGGTCGGCCCAACGGCGGACCGGGACGCGGTCCAGGGCCGCGCCGGGGCAGGAGGCGGCGAGCTCGGCGGAGAACCCGTCGAGCAGCGTCGCGAGGCGGCGCAGGGCCGGGTCCGGGAGCATCGCCGAGACCACTTGGGCCGCCCCGGAGACCACGTCGTGGTCGATGCCCCGCCACCCCGAGCGCGCCAGGTCGCACAGCCAGGAGCGGGCGGCGGCGAGCAGGTTCGCCGCCTGCTGCCCTCCGACCGCGGCCGGAACCGGCTCCTCGCCGCGGGACCGCCCGGTCGCCTCCGCGGCGCGGGCCGTCAGCGCGTCGTGGACGGAGCCCAGCAGCGCGGTGCGTGCCGCGGCGAGAGCGACGAAGTGGTCGTCGCCCGCGACTCCGCCTGCCGCCTTCTCGGCCGCCTCGGCGACCCTGGCGGCCAGCGGTGTTCCCGCGACGGCGTCGGCCAGTTCCGTCAGGCCGGCGGCCTGGGCGGGCTGGGGGCGGAGCAGGCCGCCGCCGAGGACCTGGTCGAATGCGTCGACGGCCGCCAGGGCCTCTTCGAGCCCGGCGACGGTCTCGCGGAGCAGGTCGGCACGCATCACGCCACCGCCCTGGTCGGCGGGAACCACTGCATCTCCGGCAACGGCACGGTGGTGGGGGCGAGTTCGAGGTAGGCCAGGTGGCGCAGGAACCGGCTGAAGACGAGCGCGGCCGCCTGGGTGTCCCCCTGGGCCGGGCGCGTGCCGCTCATGTCGTCGGTGACGGTCTGCGCGCTCGGCTCCCCCGCCGTCGGCTCGACCCGCAGGTAGCGGGCGACACGGTCGGCGCCGTATTGCAGGACCGCCTCGCCGATCAGGGCCCGGATGTGATTGCAGAACCCTCCCCGCGCTCCCCCGCAGGGCCGGTTGTTGTTGGTACTGCAGGCGTACGCATAGGTCCCGGCCCTGACCGACGAGACGTACACCCGCTCGACGTCCGAGCCGCTGGACACCACGCCCTGCAAGCGCCCGTCGGCCAGCTCGACGAACGGAACCTTGGCGAGCTTGCGCGGCCGCGCGGGTGCCGTCACCCGTGCCGTGCTCGACCTCTCCCGATCTGACAACGCCCATCTCCTGTGCACCGAGGGGGAATCCACGCCGGATCGGCGGGACGCGACTGAACCTACTTCCGATCACTGACAACGCCGGTCGCGGAGGTTCGGCCCCGGATGACGTGTCACAGGGGGCGTGTAGCCTGCGGGACTGTCGGCGGTGGACGGGCCGGCAGGATCCGGGAGGGGACGCGACATGGCACCCGAGCACAGGGCCACGACCACGGAGACCCGGGTCGGGTTGAAGGACGGCGGGGAGGCCGTGCTCACCCTCGCAGACGTCGCGGTCGCCGCGTTGGACACGCCGGAGGATCAGAAGTACGACGTACTGGTGGCGGTCGGCGGGAGGAATCTCCCCGCGCTCACCCTCGTGCGCAACGCCCTGGGCGGCCGGGAACCGGGCAACACGAACGCCGCCGAGACGGCGCTGCGCAAGCTCGGTTTCAGCGTGCTGGTCAGGCGCCGGTTCGACGACTCCACGGGGGAACCGATACGGCTCTCCCGGGAGCAGATCGCCCGCTCCTCGACGTGATCCGGTGAGCGGCGGCCGTCGTCCGCCGCGGGTCCGAGCCGACGGCCGGCAGCGCCCTCCCGCCCCGTGCGCGCGACGCACTGAGGCCGACCGCTTCACGGAAGGGTCACGGCACGCCGCTTCGGACAGGTCCTCCCCCGTCGCGAGGGCGACCCGCCCCGAGGTCCATCACACGATCTCCGTATGATCACCACACCTGATCCGTCGATGAGACCACCCGGGGGACCGCCATGACCTGGTCGATCGCAGCGATCTGGCACGCGTGGACGGCACGCAGGCAGGGCTGGGACCCGGACATCGTGCGGGCGCTGCGGCTGCCCGTGCCCTCCCCTGTCCAGGACACCGCCCGCGGTCTCATCCACGCCCGCCGCTGGAACGACGCCGTCGACCACATACGGCAGTCCACCGGATACAACCGGCGTGACGCCCGCTGCGTCGCCCTGGCCCTGCAGTACGGATGGCGGCTGCCCCTCCCGCGCGACGGCCGGCCCGCACGCCGCTCCCGGCGCTGACGCGGGAGCGGCACCGGGCCCTGGTGGACCGGGTACCGCGGGCGTATCCGGCCGTGGGGACAGGACCTGTGGGTGGGCCGGTACGTGGACGTCCTGCTGCCGGGCGTGGTGCGGCGCGCGCTGGAAGGGGCCGAGCCGCAGCCGCCGGCGGGTGCGACAACGGTGCTGACCGTGGTGTCGGTCGATGTCGACTCGTCTGCCGGAGCCGGGGTGGTCTGGATCGTGTGGCGTCCTGAGTCCCGCCGGGCACGCGAGCGCACCGCGGTCCTGGAGTGGCACGGCGGGCGGTGGCAGCACGTGGGCGGCGGCATCGGCCCCCTGGACGAACCCGCCGACGGGGACGTGATCGAGGTCCGTGACGGCTCCGGCGCGCTCAGCCGCACCCGCCGCCTGGACTCCCTCCCCATCGGCCCGTGGATCAGCTGCGTCAAAGTCCATGTGGGACCAGAGGTCAGCCATGTCCTCGTCGGCGACCGCCGGATCGAAGCTCCTGCACAGCGCAGACTGATCGTCGCCCGCACGTCGCCGTACTCCGCCCGGCCAAGGCGTCCCCTCATCGTGGCCTTCGGGCACGACGGCTCCGAGCTCTCCCGCATGGCCCCCACGACTGCCTGGACCGCCACATCTGGGAACGGCTGAGGAAGGAACTGTAGGCCGCCGGACTCCCGAGCAGCCCTCAGCGCTCGGCGCGAAGCCCCGACGCTGCGCTTCAAGTGGCCCTGGGCCAGGGCCTGCAGGCGGGTTGGCGCCGGGGCCGATGCCAGGCCCGCGAGGCGGATCTGGTAGATCTACCCAGGGCGTTTGTCGGTCGTGTACGAAGGGTTGAGTGTGGACACTGTTACCGATGTCGCGGGGTCGAACGCCACCTCGGCCCAGGTGGTGGTGGACTGGTTCTCGGACACCCTCGACAAGACGTACTTCCAAGGGGTGTTCGTCGGGAACCTGTCGGCCCTGGCACTCGACCCCGATGGGCGCATCGCCGCCCTTTCGGACCGCTCGACGCTCTTCACCCTGGACGCCGCGACGCGCGAGCCCGTGGGTGTCATGAGGCTGCTGGACGAGCACGGGCAGGAAGCGGACTTCGAGGCCCTGGTCTTCGACCACGACGGCTCGCTCCTGGTCGCTTCCGAGCGGTCGGACATCCGGCGCTACACGCGGCAGGGGACGTTCGTCCGCATGCTGCCGGCGCCCGACAGCCTCAGGGTCGCTCCGGCGGGTCGCGCCAGGGTCAACGAGACGTTCGAAGGTCTCGCGCTGCTGCCCGGCGGTCTCACTCTGGTGGCCTCGATGGAAGGCTCGTTGCGGGGGGACGACCGCCGCCTCGTGCGCTTCCAGACCTGGGAGCGCGCCGGACTCGACGAGGAGTTCCGGATCGGCGCGCAGTACGGCTACGAGTGCGACGCGGGTCTGGCCATATCGGACATCAGCGCGACGGGCGACGGCAGGCTCCTGGTGGTGGAGCGGGGATTCGACCGGCGCGTCGGCAACATCATCCGGCTCTGTCTCGCCGACCCCCGCGGTGCCGGCGACGTGGGCGGCGTCGAGAACCTGACGCGCCAGGACGGCGTCCGGCTCATGAGCCGGACCCTGCTGGTCGACATGGTGAACTGTCCCTCGCTGGGCGCCACCAACCCGCAGCCGCAGGCCAACCCGCTGCTGGGCAACATCGAGGGAATGACCGTCACCGGCCGCACCCAGGACGGCCGTCTGAAGCTGCTCATGGTGACGGACGACAACCAGAGCGAGAAGCAGATCACCCGGTTGTACGGGCTCACCGTCCGTCTGCCAGAGCTCTAGGGCCGGCGGGCTTCGCGGTCTCCCCGGCGGCGCCCCTTCGGTGTGCGGTCCGGAAGTAACCTGGGGCGATCTGGCCCTCCGCAGGAACGGGACTGAGTCGTGGAACTCCTCTTCGCCGGCCGTGTGATCGAGTGGCGCGGGCCGTCACCGTACTTCTTCGCCGTCGTGCCGGACGACGAGTGCACGCACATCCGCGAGGTGGCCGCGATGGCCTCCTACGGCTGGGGGGTGATCCCGGTCGAGGCGCGTATCGGTGAGGTCACCTTCACGACCTCGCTCTTCCCCAAGGACGGTGGTTACCTCCTGCCCCTCAAGAACGCGGTCCGCGTGCCGCAGGGCCTTGCGGCAGGCGACGAGGTGACCGTGGGGATGACCGTTCGCCTCTGAAGGGCGTTCCGTGACCGGGCGTCAGATGCCGGAGGGCATCGGCCGGGGCGTCCGTGTATCGCGGGCGTATCGAAAACCGCATACGCCACCGCAACCGCCCCCCGGGTCCAATGGGTGCCATGAACCATGACACATCCTTGTCGGCACCGCCCCGCCGCGTACCCGGGATCGTGCTCCTCGGCCTGGCGGTCCTCGGCGTGGCGACCGCCGCGTTCGTCGTGCGGCGGCCGCTCATGATGTCCGCTCCGATGTGCATGGCCGGGCGGTGGCACGGCTGCTTCGACACGTTCAACGGTGTGGTGCTCATGACGCTGGTCACGGTGCCGTTGTCGCTGCTGGTGGTGTGGGCTCTGGCGAGCTGCCGGCGTGCCGCCGGGGTCACCTCGGCGTGGCGGACGTCGCTGGCCGAGGTGGGCATGGTCCACGGGACGGTGCCGTTCCTGTGGCTGACCATGATGCCGGGCGGCGGGGCCGGCGCCGTCCCCGAACGGGTGAGCCTGGTGCCGCTGCGGGACCTGGTCACGATGGGGGCGCTCGGGATCGCCGGCAATCTGCTGGTGTTCGCGTCGCTGGGGTTCTTCGCCCCGCTGCGGTTCCGGGCGATGAGGTCCCTGCCGCGGATCCTGGCGCTCGGGGCGGGCTGCTCGGCCCTGGTCGAGACCGCGCAGTACGTCCTGCGGCTGGACCGGGTGTCCTCCGTGGACGACGTACTGGTCAACGCCGCCGGCGCCGTATTGGCCGGACTGGCGTCGCGCCGCTGGTGGCGCACGACGGCGGAAGCGCCGTCGGACGGGCTCCGCCCGGTGCCCGAACCGGTCGGCTGAGGCGCACGTCCGGCGTGCACGGGTCGTTGCCCACGTCGTTGCATACGTCGGCGATATCGCGTGCTGCTTAGGCTTCGGACATGCGCGTACTGATCGTGGAGGACGAGCCCTACCTGGCCGAGGCCGTCCGTGACGGCCTGCGGCTGGAGGCGATCGCCGCCGACATCGCCGGCGACGGCGACTCCGCCCTGGAACTGCTCAGCGTCAACTCCTACGACCTCGCGGTCCTCGACCGCGACATTCCCGGCCCCTCCGGCGACGAGGTCGCCCGGCACATCGTCGCCTCCGGCAGCGGCATCCCGATCCTCATGCTCACCGCTGCCGACCGGATCGACGACAAGGCCTCCGGGTTCGGGCTCGGCGCCGACGACTACCTCACCAAACCGTTCGAGCTGCGCGAGCTCGTCCTGCGGCTGAGGGCGCTCGACCGCAGACGCGCGCACGCCCGGCCCCCGGTCCGCGAGATCGCGGGCCTTCGGCTCGACCCCTTCCGCCGGGAGGTCTTCCGCGACGGACGCCACGTCGCGCTGACCCGCAAGCAGTTCGCCGTGCTGGAAGTCCTCGTCGCCGCCGAGGGCGGGGTCGTCAGCGCCGAGGAACTGCTGGCGCGGGCCTGGGACGAGAACGCCGACCCCCTCACCAACGCCGTGCGCATCACCGTCTCAGCGCTGCGCAAACGGCTCGGCGAACCGTGGATCATCGCGACGGTGCCCGGCGTCGGCTACCGGATCGGCACCGGCTCGGAGTCCGCCCGTCCCGGCAGTGCGCATGCCTAGACGCCCAGGGATCAGTGCCCGGCTGAAACTCGCGCTGAGCTACGCCGGGTTCCTCGCCGTCGCCGGCGCCCTCCTGCTGGCCGTGGTGTGGATGTTCCTGCTGCGCTACGTACCCGACAACTCACAGGGCCTGCTCGGGGTCTCCCCCAATCGCTACCTCCTCGTGCACACCTTCGCCCCCGCCGCGGCCGTGGCGATGGCCTTCCTGCTCGTCTTCGGCCTGCTCGGAGGCTGGCTCCTCGCCGGCCGGATGCTCGCACCCCTCACACGGATCACGGATGCGGCACGGACGGCCGGGACCGGGTCGCTGTCCCACCGGATCCGCATGAAGGGCCGGCAGGACGAATTCCGTGAACTGTCCGACGCGTTCGACTCGATGCTGGAACAACTCGAGTCCCACGTCGCCGAGCAGCGGAGGTTCGCGGCGAACGCCTCCCACGAACTGCGCACCCCGCTGGCGATCTCGCGCACGCTCCTCGACGTCGCCCGCAAGGACCCCACGCGCGACCGGGGCGAACTCATCGAACGCCTGCACGCGGTCAACACGCGGGCGATCGACCTCACGGAAGCCCTTCTGCTGCTCAGCCGCGGCGACCGCGGCACCTTCGCCCGCGAGGGCGTCGATCTCTCCCTCACCGCAGAAGAAGCCGCCGAGACGCTGCTTCCCCTCGCCGAACAACGCCGCATCACGCTCGACGTCACCGGCGGGGCCGCCCGGACCAGCGGCTCCGCGGAGCTCCTGCTGCAGATGGTGACGAACCTCGTCCAGAACGCCATCGTGCACAACCTTCCAGAGGGCGGCAGCGTGACGGTCCGCACCGAGGCGCACGGCGACGCGAGCGTGCTGCGGGTCGAGAACACCGGCCGCCGCCTCCCTCCGGAACTCGTACCGACCCTCACCGAGCCCTTCCAGCGCGGAACGCAGCGCGTCCGCACCGGCGAGCACGCCGGCGTGGGCCTCGGGCTGGCCATTGTGCGCAGCATCGTCCGCGCCCACGGCGGGAGCCTCCACCTCGCCCCGCGCCCGGCCGGCGGTCTCCTCGTCACGGTGCGGCTTCCCGGCACGCCGTAGGCGGCGCGGGTGGGACGGACTACCAGGGGCCGTGGTGGACCAGGCCCAGGGTCAGGGCGGCGGCCGCGGTGGCGAGGAACACGACAGCGCCGACGATGTCACGGGAGCCCACCCGCAGGTGGGCGGCGATCGCGCCGATGAAGTACAGCACGAGGCCGGATGCGGCGAGGGTGCCCAGCAGCGGCACGGCGAGTCCGGCCGCCAGCCCCACGGCGCCCAGTGCGAGCAGCGTGCCCAGCACCGGAACCCACGGACGGGGCAGCCCCTTCATGTCCGCCTGGGCCTTGGGGTACTCATGGCCGATCAAGTAGGTGACGGCAGCGGCACCGTTGAAGACCGCGCCGAGAACGGTGACCGTGACGTAGGCCGCGAACACGACACTCCGCTTCTGTGGGAACGGGGACACTGCCGCTGGGCCTCCGTTGCGGACGCCGTTCTCCGGGCACGACGACTCAGCGGCACTCGACGGGGGGTATCGACGGGCAACCGAGTGTGCCACTGATCCCGGACGCCCGGTAGCCGTCGCCTCGCCTCGCCTCGGCTCGCCTCGGCTCGGCTCGGCTCGGCGGACGCGAACACCGGCCGGGCGTGGGGCTGCGAGGGGGCGGAGATGCGCGCGGGACGACCCAGTTGCCGTCCACGACGTCGAGCGGCGCGGTGAACCCGGCCAGGCTGCCGGACGTGGCCGGGACGCCGTCGACCACGGGCGCGGTCGAGAACGCCCGCAGCCGGGGTTCGGCGTCCGCCTCGGCGTACTCCGGGCCGACCCACGTGACCGGACGCCGGCGCGCTCAGCTGACGAAGTCGGCCGCGGCGGACCAGGACTTCGGCGCCACGCTCTCGGCCAGTAGGAACGGATCTTCACCGGCGCCGCCGACGAGGCCGGGCCGCCGCTGCTCCGGCCGCTCGCCGAGGCTCCCGGCACCATGGGGGGTGCCCCCGCCCGCGCAGCCCGCCGGCGGCACGCATGTGTCCCTCTGCGCCAACTGGGCTCGTCCGGCTACGCGTCCCCTGGCGCGGTGAATCAGACCCGGGTCGCCGTCCGGTCCTCCCACGCCTGCTCCAGCGCCCGGGCGAACAGCTCCACCGGCTGCAGTCCCGTGACGCCGTACTTCCGGTCGAGGACGAAGAACGGCACACCTCCCGCGCCGAGTTCGGCCGCGCGCCGCTCGTCGGACCGGACGTCCTCGGCGTACGCGCCGGGGTCGCCGAGCACGGCGCGCGCCTCTGCCGCGTCCAGTCCCACCTCGGCGGCGAGTGCCACCAGGGTCTCGCTGTCGTACACCGAGCGCTCGTCGGCGAAGTTGACCTTGAAGGCGAGGTCCCGCAGCTCGGCCTGGCGGCCGCGGGCCTTGGCGAAGTGCAGGAGGCGGTGGAGGTCGAAGGTGTTGCCGTCCACACGGCCGCCGATCCGGAAGCCGAGCCCCTCGGCGCGCGCCTCGGACGCGGCCTGCTCCTCCCGCGCGACCTGCTGCTCGCGGCTGCGCCCGTACCGGGCCGCCACCGCGTCGATGATGGGTGTCGCGCGGTTCTCGGCTTCCGGATTGAGCTCGAACGAGCGGTGCACCACCTCGACCTCGTCCCGGTGCTCGAAGGCGGCCAGGGCTCGCTCGAAGCGGGCGCTGCCGATGTAGCACCAGGGGCAGGCGATGTCGGTCCAGATCTCGACGCGCATGTGTCAGTGTCTCCACTCATAGACGTTCGGTCCACTACAAAATAGACGACCGATCGACTAGCTCCAAGCGGAGAACGTCGCCGCCTACCGGGGGCGACCGCAGAGCCGCACCCGCGCGACCGCGGAGCGGGGGGCGCCTCAGCTCTGCGCGATGCGTACCTCCACCTGCCCGTCCGGGGATATCCGGCAGTCGAACCGGGGCTGCGGCGCCGTCGCGGGGCCCTGGACGTTCATGCCGTCCGAGAGCTGGAACTGGCTGCCGTGCCAGGGGCATTCGATGCACCCCGCGAGGACCTTGCCCTCGTGCAGCGGGCCGTCCATGTGGCTGCAGCGGTCGGCCAGGGCGTAGAGCCTGCCGTCGTCCTCGTGGACCACGACGACCGCCACCTCGTCGGCCATGCGCCGCACCGGCTCGCCGACCGGGAACTCCTCCGGCACCCCGATGCGGTGCCAGCCGGGCTCGACCAGTACGGACACCGATTCCGCGTGGTTGACGCCGGCGCCCTGCCGGTACGCGAGATGGCCGCCGAGCACACCGCCCATGGTGGCGATGGCCATGCCGCCGAAGCCCAGTGCCTTGCCGAGGAAGGGGCGTCCCTTGATCCGGGCCGTCAACGAGCCGGCGTACGCCGTGACGGCGGCGAGGTTGACCACCGCGTGCACCAGGCCCACGCGGGCCTGCCGGGGACGCTGCTCCGCCCAGTCCACCCATCCGGCCAGAGCCGCGGGCCCGGCGGAGACCAGGCCCACCGCCACCAGCCGGCGGGCGGCGCGGCTCTCGCCCGGGAGCAGGTCGAGGATGCCGGCCGAGGTCCAGGCGCCGATCGGCACCTGCACCAGGACCGGGTGCAGCGGATGGCCGAGCCACAGGCCGCGCAGCGCGTCCCGGCCCCGGCCCAGGGGAAGGGCCCGTACGGCCTTGCGGACGATCCCGGCCGGGCCGTCCAGCCACGTCCCCTCCTCGAGGGTGTCCATCGCACGCGGGAGCACACCGCCCGGGGTGCTCTGCGTTGTCGTCGTCAGCGTCGTCGGCCTCATAGGGAGCGGCCTTCCTCTGTGGTCCGGGGCGGGCCCGGTGTCGGGTCTCGCAGGGACGTGCGTCCGCTGCGCCATGCGCTCAGCAGGTGGTCCTCCAGGCTTGTTCGAGCAGTCCGGCGGGCGCGCCCCGAGCGCGGGGTCGCGCGGCGGCTGTCCGCGTGCCGGGCGGTCTCCGAAGCACCGGGCACGCGGGACCCCCGCCGCCGAGACGCGGAGGGTCGGGCCCGGTGCAGTTCCTCGCCGTGGGGATGCGCCCGCCCGACCCCGGCACCCGGGCAGCGGGGCGGCCACGCGGTCGGGGCGTCCAGGACGGTCGCGGACAGCGGCCCGCGCACGCCAGGGGCCGCGGGTTCGTTCCTCGGGTCGGGGGCGTGGGTCATGACGCGCCTCCCCTCCCTCCGCCGGGTCGGGCCACGGGGACGCCTGCCCAGGGCCCGGCGCTCCATGCGGGACCAGCGGTCCGGGCCCCGGCTGTCTGTCCTGCGTCCCGTCGGGTAGCCGCTGGAGTGACCCAGGCATCCGAGCGGAAGGAGCGGGCACCATGAGCGACGACCATGGGCGTGCCGCGCTGTTCGACGTGGACGGCACTCTCGTCGACACGAACTACCTCCACGTCGTCGCGTGGTGGGAGGCGTTCCGGCAGGCCGGGCACACCGTGCCGACGGCGGAGATCCACCACTGCATCGGCATGGGGTCCGACCACCTCCTGGACCGTCTGCTGGGCAAGGCCCGCGACCGCAGCGGTGACGAGGGGATCAGCGCGGCCCACAAGGCTCTGTACGGCACCTGGGGCCCGGCGCTCGCGCCGCTGGACGGCGCCGCGGACCTGCTGCGCGCCGTGGCGGCACGGGGCTTCCGGGTCGTCCTGGCCACCTCGGCCGACAGCAAGGAGCTCGCGGTGATGCGTGCCGCCCTCGACGCCGACGACGTGATCGCGGACGCCACCAGCAAGGACGACGTCTCCGCGAGCAAACCGGCTCCCGATCTGGTGGCCCGGGCCCTCGAACGGGCCGGGGTGACGGCTGGCAGGGCGGTCTTCGTGGGCGACACGGTCTGGGACGTCGAGGCCGCCGGCAAGCTGGGCGTGCCCTGCGTGGCGCTGCTCTCCGGCGGCATCGGCCGTGCGGAACTGGAGGCGGCGGGCGCGGCCGCCGTGCACCGGGACCCCCGGTCCATGCTGGCCCGTCTCGACAGCGACCCCCTGTGGCGTTGACCGCCCACCACAGGGCGAACGGTGAACCGTCCCCGACGCGGTGGCGCTCACCGCCGACGGTCGATCCTGATCGAGGGTCCCGTGGAGGTGGGCCTCGACGACGGCTGGGTCGTGCGCCCCGACCGGTTCGTCGTGGCCGTCCGCGCGTGCCGCCCCAGTCGCACCTGCCCGTGGTGCGACAGCTGTCGCCGCCGCCGCGCCGATGCGCCCGCAGGCGCTTCGGACCCCTCGCGGTGAGCAGAGCGCCACGGGGCAGAACGGAACGGGGCGGCCGCGCCGTGGGTCCCCACGACGCGGCCGCCCCCGACCGCACAGGTCACTTGGCGCGGCGGGCCACCGTGAAGTGGTCGATGCGCTGCCCCGTCTCGGCGATCGCGGAGACGTTCAGCTTCGCCTCGTGCCCGGAGCGGGCCGGCTCGACGTCCACGGAGAGGAACGAGTAGCCGGTGCAGCGGACCCGCGACCAGTGCACGGTGTCCACGACCTGGCCGCCGCCCTTGGCCGAGTGCCAGGTGGTGACCTGGTCGATCTCGCTCTCGTGGCCCTCGTAGCTGTCCGCGACCGGGAAGCTGTACAGGCTGCGGCCCGCGCCGCCGCGGTGACGTGGACCGTGCCGTCGGTGGCGGGGCGTGTGGTGTCGCCGATCCACACCTGGTGCGACACCGCGCCCTCGCGGATCGCGTCGGTAGGTCGACCTGGTGCTTCTCGAAGATCGGCACCCACTCCGCCTGCACACCGCCGTCGGAGGCGTGGTTGTTGGTGGTGGAGTAGGCACAGTGGTGGAAGAACACCACCAGGAAGTCGATACCGCGCTGCTTGCGGTAGCCGGCCAGGGTGCGCTCCCCCACCATTCCGCACCGTCCGGGGTCGGGGGCCCGACCTGACGATGAACGGTCCATGGCTGCCGGTTCTGCCTTGTGGCAAGAATTGCCAAGGGCCGTCCATGGTCCGGAGGAGACCGCAGGGGCCTCGCGTGCCCGCGGCCGGCCGGTGGTCCATCCGCCCGGCGCTCCCGTCACGCCTCCCAGCTGTACGAACAGGCCGGAAAAGCTGCACGGACCGCGGTCCCGGGCACGGCCGCGGCACCGCCACCGGACCGGTCGCCGTCCGGCCGGCGCCCGCCGGCCACGAGGCGTGCGGGCCGGGTCACCGTCGGTCAGCGCGTCGCCGCGGCGCATGGCCACTGACGCCTGTGTCACATTCCCGGGCGCCCACCGGTCCTGAGTTCGACCGGCCATCGGCCCACCCGCTGAGGAGCACCCTGATGCAACCCGACACCGTCGTTCTCGTCCACGGCTTCTGGGTGACGCCGCGGGCCTGGGAGAACTGGATCGCCCACTACGAGGACAAGGGCTTCCGCGTCATCGCACCGGCGTACCCCGGCTTCGAGGCGGGGGTCGAGGCCCTGAACGCCGACCCGGCCGCCGTCGAGACCGTGACCGTCCCCGCCGTCGTCTCCGCCCTGGAGAAGGTCATCGCCGATCTGGACCGGCCGCCGGTCATCATGGGGCACTCGGCCGGAGGCGCCTTCACCCAGATCCTTCTCGACCGCGGGTTCGGCGCCGCGGGAGTGGCGATCAACTCCGCACCCACCGAGGGCGTGGCCGTCTCACCGCTGTCCCGGGTCCGGCCGTTCTTCCCCGTACCGGAGAACCCGGCCGACCGCCACCGCGCCGTCGGTTTCGACTACGCCCAGTGGCGCCACGCCCTCACCAACACCTTTTCCGAGGGCCAGGCCCGCACGGCCTACGAGCGCCACCACGTCCCCGCACCGGGCAGCATCGTGTGGGGCAGCGCCTTGGCCACCCTCCACCCCGGGCACACCGGCACCTACGTCGACTACCGCAACCTCGGCCGGGCGCCCCTGCTCTTCTGTTCCGGCGAGCACGACCACCTCATGCCGCCCCAGGTGCAGCGGTCCAACGCCGAGCGCTACCGGGCCGACGGCGCCACCACCGAGGTCACGGTGTTCCCCGGCCGGTCCCACCTGATGCCCGTCCAGGACAACTGGCAGGAGATCGCCGATCACGCCCTCGACTGGGCGCTCGCCCATTCCTGATGGCGAGGCGCATCCGCGCGACGACGCAACGCCGGACAACCGCACGGTCGATGTGAGGACTTTCACACCCCTTGTCCGCTTGGCTCACAAGGCTTCCATAGGTGCCCAATTGACATCCCGAGAGGGGAATTAATCGCGGATGCACCTTTCATGGCTCCTTGACGCGAGTTACCTTCGTGCGAAGTACATGTGTTCGCCATCGACTCGGTCCGGGAGGTGGGAGTGTTCGCAGGGAGGTCTTCGCTCTTCATGCGCAATCTCGCGGGTTCCTGGGACCACACCTCGTGGTCCCTCGGTCATTTGCACTGGTACGGAGTGGCCGTCGGTTCCCTCCTCGCCCTCAAGCTGCTGCTGTCCATCCGCCGGCGCCGCCGTCCGGAACTGACGTTCAACGAGCCGGCCGGCCGCCTTCGCATCCACGGTGTGGTCACCGCCTACAACGAGGCCCCCGAGATGCTCCGCCGCTGCCTGGAGTCGATCCTCGCGCAGACCCTCCCGCCGCACTCCCTGACCGTCGTCGACGACTGCTCCGCCGACCACTCGGCCGGCGCCCTCGTGGAGGAGATGCGACCCCGGTTCCAGCGTGCCGGGGTGCGCCTCGACTTCATCCGCTTCCCCGGCAACCGCGGCAAGCGCCACGGCCTCGCCGCGGGCTTCCGGCAGGAACCGCACGCGGACGTGTACCTGTGCGTCGACTCCGACACCGTGCTCGACCAGCACGCCGTCGCCGAGCTCGCCGAGCCCTTCTCCAAGCGCCGTGTGCAGTGCGTCACGGGACTGGTGCTCGCGCACAACCGCGGCACGAACCTGCTCACCCGCCTCATCGACATGCGCTACGTCAACGCCTTCCTCGGTGAGCGGGTGGCGTACTCGCGCCTCGGCTCGGTGCTGTGCGCCTGCGGGTCGCTGGCGATGTACCGCGGGTGGGTCGTCAGGAAGCACCTCGACGACTTCCTCGACCAGCGGTTCCTGCGACGCCCCGCCACCTTCGGCGACGACAGGCGCCTGACGTACTACTGCCTCACCGAGGGCCTGTCCCTCATCCAGCCCTCCGCCGTCGGCTACACCGACGTCCCCGAACGCCTCGGCCACTACGTCCGGCAGCAGATCCGCTGGGGCAAGTCGTTCATCCGCGAGGGCTTCCTGCTGCTCGGCAAGTTCCGGCTGCGGCGCATGTACTGGTGGCTCAACCTCGTCGAACTCACCAGCTGGGTGGCCTTCACCGCCGCGCTGTTCGCCGCGCTCGTCGCGATCCTCATGAACCCGCACGGCTGGACGCTGCTGGCCGGCTACGTCGCCTACATGTGCGTCATGGCCTGGGTCCGCTCCGTCCATTACCTGCGCGGCGCCGCGCAGGTGGGCATCGTCGACCGCGTACTGACCTTCCTCGCCGCCCCGCTGTACGCGCTGCTCAACCTCGGGCTGCTGCTGCCGCTCCGGCTGTGGTCGCTGGCCACCCTGCGCAGCACCAACTGGGGCACCCGCGCCAAGATCGAGGTCGGCGGCGTCGGAGCCGACGCCCCGGATCTGACCGCCCCGAACCCGGCGCCCCAGGCCGTCCTCCCGGAGCAGCGGCGGACCAACGCCGAGGACTCCTGGACCGTGCCCGCGCCGGGAGGCGCCTCCTAGGGCGTACCCGTGCCCGCCGCCGGCGACCGAGACCGAGGAACGCGCCGCATGTCCTCGGCACCGCCCCTCCACCGAGCTAGGAGCCTCCGTGGGTTCTGCCCGCCCCTCCACCGGTCCAGGCCGCCCCGGCCGTCCCACCCGTCCGACGCGTCCGGTCCGTCCTGGGGATTCCGGCCGGCGCAGTCCGCGCCGGCGTGCGTGGGGAATGGCGAAGCTCCTGCTGCTGGTGGTCGTCCTGGCCGCGGCCGGCACGGCGCTGCGCCCCGTGTGGAGTGACGCGCACCAGCCGCCCCCCGAGCTGACCGTCCGGTACAAGGCGGGCGCGCCGGCGACCGCCGCGGCGGCACGGCCGTGGCTGGAGGTCCTCAACACCTCCGGCCGGCGGGTGAGCCTGGGCGACGTGGCCTTGCGGTACTACTACACGGCGGACGGCCCCTCCCCGTACGCGTTCAACTGCGTCCAGGCTTCCACGGGCTGCTCCGCCGTCGTCGGGAAGTCCGTCGCGATGGACGCCCCCACCCCCACAGCCGACCACTACCTGGAGATCACTTTCACCAAGGCCGCGGGCGCGCTGGCCCCGGGGGCGAAGAGCGGCGCCATCGGGCTGCAGCTGTACCGCCCGGACGGCGGGAAGCTGAACCAGAGCAACGACCGGTCCTTCAGCCCCACCCACGACACCTTCCAGGCGTCGAAGCTGGTGACCGGTTACCTGGACGGCAGGCATGTCTGGGGCGACGAACCCGGCGGCGACGGCGCCGCCTCCGCCTCCTCGTCCCCTTCCGCGCGCTCGTCCGCGTCCGCCCGCCGCTCCGCCGCCCCCGCCGTCCGGCCCGCGCCTCCGTCCGGGATCCTCTTCGACGACTTCCACTACAGCGGCCCCCGCGACCCGGCGCTGCACGCGCACGGCTGGCTGGTCCGCACCAGCGAGGGCGGCCCCGGGATCCGGAACACCTGGTCGGCCGACGGCGTCAGCTTCCCCGCGGACAAGGACGCGCCGGGCGGCCAGGTCCTGCAACTGCGGGCCGCGACCGACGGGACGAGGCAGAACACCACCCAGGCCGAGGTGCACACCACCGGCATGACGTTCGTGACGGGGACCTTCGCCGCCCGGATCCACTTCACGGACCGCCCCACGAGCGGTGCCAACGGCGACCACGTCAACGAGAGCTTCTACATGATCTCGCCTCACCACCGCGCCCGGTACAGCGAGCTCGACAACGAGTACCAGCCCAACGGCGGCTGGGGCGCCCCGGGGCCGAGGCTCGACACGACGACCTGGCGCAGCGCGGTGGAGGGCGACCGGGTCACCCGCGCCACGAACTCCAGCCTCGACGGATGGCACACGATGGTGACCACCGCCGCACACGGGGTCGTCACCTACAGCCTCGACGGGAAGGTCCTGTTCCGCACCAGCGGCGGGTACTACCCGACCGAGAACATGTCCGTGAACTTCAACACCTGGTTCGTGGACCTGCCGTTCGGCGGGAAACGCACGTGGGACATGCAGGTCGCCTGGTTCTACCACAACGCCGAGCGGGCCCAGTCCCTGCAGGAGGTGGAGAAGGCCGTGAGCGGCCTCGCCGGCAGCGGCACGAGCTACGTGAACACCCTCGGGACGTCCTGAGCCGGTCCCTCGGCAGGATGTGACGCGGACCACTCGGTGGGCATCGAACTTCTCCGCGCCTCCCGCGTCCTGTCGGCGACACCGCACCACCGGGCGCCCGGCACACCGCGCCCGGGCCACACAAGGAGACTCCATGTCCGAGACCCACGAGACCTCCGAGACCGCGTCCGGCTCGTCGGCCGTCGACCCGCTCGCCCTTCCCGGCCTGCTGCGGCCCGCCATCGAGGCCGCGAGCGAGGAGGCCGACCGCCGTGCCGACGTTCCCACGGAGCTGTACGGGGCGCTCCGCGACGCGGGCGCGTTCCGCCTGCTCACTCCCAGGGCACTCGGCGGATCGCAGACGCCGCTGACCACGGTGCTGAAGGTGTACGAGGGGTTCGGCCGCATCGACGCCTCCGTGGCGTGGCTGGTGTGGAACGCCAACTTCGGCTTCGTGGGGGCGCTGCTGGACGAGTCCGCGACGGAACGGATCTGGGGCCGGGAGCACGAGCCCGCCTTCGCCAACTCCGGGATGCCCGGGACCGCCGTTCCCGCCGAGGGCGGCTACCGGGTCTCCGGCCACTGGAGGATCGTCAGCGGGATCAACGCGGCGGAGTGGCTGGTGGCGGTCGTCGTCGTGCTGGAGGACGGCGCGCCGCGCATGACCGCCGCGGGCACGCCCGACGTACAGCTGTGCGTCCTGGGCCGGGACCAGTGGTCGGTGAAGGAGACCTGGGACGTCAGCGGCATGCGCGGCACCGGCAGCAACGACGTTGTGGTCGAGGACGCCTTCGTCCCCGCCGACTTCCTCGCGCCCCTGGACGCGCCCCTGGACGCGCCCCTCAGGATCGACGAACCGCTGTACCGGGGCTTCCTCCCCTCGCTGGTGCTGCCCGGCTGCACGGCGATCGTCCTCGGCATCGCGCAGGCGGCCCTCGACGAGACGGTCGCGCTCGTCCTGACCAAGAGGAACTCCACGGGCGCGACGTTGGCCGAGTCCCCGCGCACCCAGTACGTCCTGGCCGACTCCGAGGCGGCACTCCAGGCCGCACGACTGCTGCTGACCTCCGCCGCGCAGACACTGCAGGACGCGGCCGAGCGCGGCGACACCCCCACGCTCGAACAGCGGGCGGCCCTGCGCGCCGCCATGACGCACGCCGCGCAGGTGAGCCGCCGGACGCTGGTGACGCTGTACGAGCTGGCCAGTTCCACCTCGCTCTACCGCGGCAACCGGCTGGAGCGCCTCTTCCGCGACGGCATGGCCGCCCTCCAGCACGCCAACCACTCCGCGCTCCCCATGGAGGCGGCGGGCCGCGTCCGTCTGGGCATGGAGCCCGGCCTCGGCCTGTTCTGACGCTACGTCGAACGCCCGCGAGGGACCGGGCCGGTGCCCGAGCGGAGTCCGTGACCGCTCCCGCCGAGCGGTCACGGACTCGGCCGTGCGTCTACTCGTGGCCCCGCGCCCTCAGCCATCGGCCGAGCGCGAGGACGTCGCGGGTCACCGACAGGGCCTCGTCACGGGTTCTCTCGGCGTCCTCGGGCGATCCGGGCCGTATCAACGGCCCCTCGCCGTCCCGTGCGCCGAGCAGGTGGAGGCGGGCGCGTTCCCGGTACCAGGCCGCGAGCCGGCGTGCGTCACCAGGATCGAGACGGCCCGTCTCCCGCCATCGCCGCGCGGGCTCCGCCGCCGCTTCGGGTCCGAGCTCGCCGAACCAGGTCTCGACCAGCCGGGCCGCCGTGGCGGCGTCCTCGTCCGGTGCCGGCTGTCTCTTCGTACGGCTACCCCAGAGCTTCATCCGCCCCCCGCTCGCCGGCCAACAACTGTAGGGAAGCGGCCTGTTCGGCAACAGATCCAGGGTGGACGGATGGGGTCCCCGGCTCCCGTACGGGAGCCGGGGACCCTGTCCGGGATCAGTCGGCCTTGCGCCGGGCGGTCAGACCGGCCGGAGCGCCGGTGATGGTGAACTGGGAGCCGGGCTCGATGAGCACGCTGCCCTGCGCCGAGTTGGTGATCGTGACGTTGGTCAGGGTGGCGCTGCCGCGGGCGCCGCTCATCGCGAGGATGCCGGAGCCGCCCACGGAGTTGTCGATGCGGACGTCGGTGACCTTGACGCCGGGCATCGAGCCGCCGCCCGTCTTGAACTGGATGCCGTCGTAGGTGGAGTCGTGGATCTCGGTGTCCTGGATGGTCACGCCCGGGATGTCCGTGCCCTGGGCGAAGAGCGTGATGGCGCCGAACTCCTGCGCCTCGCCCCAGAACGCGCCGCCGGTCCGGTACAGGGCGTTCCCCGAGATGGTGGTCTGGCCCGAGAACGGGATCGGGTCGTGGTCGGTGGCGAGCATGATGCCCGGGTAGTTCATCGTGTCGGAGACGATGTTGTTCTCGATGGTGTTGCCGTACCCGCCGTACACGGCGATGCCGTTGGCCCGCCAGGGCAGCTGGACGGTGTTGTTGCGGAAGTGGTTGTCGTGGCCGACGTCGACCGAGGTGTCCTTCACGTACTTGCTCGCCCACACCGCCAGGGAGTCGTCGCCGGTGTTGCGGAACGAGGAGTTGTAGACGGTCGAGTTGCGCGAGCCGTTGGCGAGGTTGATGCCGTCGGCGTAGGTGTCGCGGACCCGGACACCGGTGAACTCCAGCCCGTCGGCGGGGCCCCACAGTTCCGGGATGTTGGAGTAGTCGCGACCGACCCAGACGCCGACGTTGGCGTGCTCGATCCACACGTTGGTGATCTTCGTGTTCTTGCCGAAGCGCCCGTTGAGGCCCACGCCGCCCTCGGCGTTGCCGTCGCCGCCCCGGATGGTGCCGGAGCCGAAGATGGCGATGTCGGAGATCTGGGTGTTGTCGTCGATGTCGAAGCCGAAGTTGCCCTCGTGCGGGTGGTTGATGCCGCCGGCGTTCTGCGGCGGGGTGAGGGTGTAGAGCTGGGAGTGCCACATGCCCGCGCCGCGGATGGTGACGTCCCGGATGCCGACCTGGTTGTACTGGCCCCGGTTCAGCGGGTCGTCGGTGAGGATCTTCTGCTCCTGGCGCCACTGCCCCGCCGGGATCCACACGCAGGAGATCTGGCCGTTCTGGTCGGCGGTGACCGCTCGCTGGATGGCGTCGGTGTCGTCGAGCCCGTCGTCGGGCACCGCCCCGTACTCGGTGATCGAGGTGCAGTTCGCCGGCTTGGCCGCCGGCGGAGCGACCTGCTCCAGGTCGATCAGGTCGATGATGTAGTAGGCCGCCGAGTCGCCCGCGTCACGCTGCAGGCGGAACGTCGTGCCCTGCGGGTACGTCCGCGACAGCAGCGCGTGCGCCTCGTCGAAGAGCCGCCGCGCGTCGCCGCCGGGCCGGTTGGTGAGCCCCTCCGGGTCGTCGGTGCTTCCGTACAGCCAGCTGTGCTTGGAGGACAGGTTCAGCTTCTGCACGAACGTGCCGTCGGCGTACAGGCTGATGGTGGCGTCCGCTCCGCCGCCGGCCGAGGCGTCGGGGATGGAGTTGCGCACCACGATCGAGTTGGTGGAGGTGGTCGAGGTGAACTCGACGTACTGGCCACCGGAGTCGAGCCGGACGGACCTGCGGCCCGAGGACTCGGTGGCGAAGTTGGTGTGCCCGAACGTCCGCTTGGCGTCCGCCGTGAGCAGGGTGCCCGTGTAGCGGCCGTCCTCCGCCTCGTACTCGGTGTACGGCACGGCGGCGCCGCGTCCGACCACGAGCGACTTGGTGAGCACGTTGTTGTTCTCGTTGGTCTCGGTGACCACACCGGTGGCGTCCGCGGTGGCGGTGAGGGTGGCGCCGCCGGAGGTCGCCGTCCACGTGCCGCTGATCGCCACGTTGACCGTGGCACCGGCCGCGACCTGTCCGGTCGTGCCGCTCAGCGTGGTGGTGCCGGCCTGCAGCCGGGTCACGGAACCGGCCGCCGCGGCGGTCGTGCCGCGGTTGTGCACGGCGACGGTGAACGACACGGGCGAGCCCACGGCCGGGTTCGCCGGGCTCGTGGTGATCGCGCTGACCTCGAGGTCGGGGCCGGGGGCCTGGCTGACGACCAGCCGGCTCGCCGCGTTCCGGCTGTTGTTGGTGTCGTCCAGTTCGGCGACCGTGTTGCGGGGATCGACCACCGCGGCGACCGCGTAGCTGCCGGCCGCGCGGGTCCCGGTGGACACGGCGACGGTGGCGGAGGCACCCGGGTCGAGGGCGGGCACGGCGGCGCTGCCGGCGACCGTCCCCTCCACGCTGACGTCCACCGTCGTCGCGGCCGAACGCGCGGTGCCGGCGTTGCGGACACCGGCGTTCACGGTGACCGCGTCCCGCTCGGACGGCGCGGCCGGTGTCCAGTCCAGGCTCGTGACGGTCAGATCCGGCGCGGGTGCGGCGGTGCCGACGACCTGGAACTCGGCGACCTGCCCGCCGGGCGCGCCGGAGTTGGAGAAGAACCGGAGCCGCACGTCGGCCCAGCGGCCGCTGACCGGGATGGTCACCGCGTTGCCGGTGCCCGGGCTGAAGGCGTAGTCGGCGCGGTCGCGCAACGAGGTGAAGCCGGTGTCGGACGCCCCTCGGCCCAGCACCTGGATGCCCTGGGTCCTGGCGCCCCACACCGGGTCCGGGTTGAGCTTGACCACGACGCCGGTGACGTCGGCGGCGGCCCCCAGCTTGACGGTGAGGTCCGCGGGGTTGCCCGCCGCCTCCCAGTAGGTGGAGGTCGAGTCGTCGGTGGCGTTGGCGGCGACGTAGGTCTGCGTCGACGAGGTGGCCTCGACCGGCTTGTTGCGGGCCAGGTTGGTGCCGGTGGGCGGCGGATCGGTGGTGCCGCCCTCCTCGCCGTACACCTCCAGTTCCGACAGTTGCGCGGCGTTCCAGCCGGTGTTGCCGGAGACGTTGACGCGGACGTACCGGGCGTCGGTGGGCGACGTCAGGTCCACGGTGACGGTGTTGGCCTGCGCGGGGTTGAACACCCGTCCGGCCGATCCGGAGAGCGTGCCGAACGCGGAGCCGTCGGTGCTGCCCTGCAGGGAGAGCGTCTGGGTCCGGGTCTCCCAGCCGGAGGGCAGCTTGAGCACGACCCGGTCGACGGCACGCGTGGCGCCGAGGTCGACCTGGACCCACTGGGGGAAGGAACCGGCAGGGCCCTCCCAGTAGGAGGCCTGGGCGCCGTCGGTGGTGTTCCCTGCCGGGTACGCGCCGAGCGAGCCGCCGGCCGTGGCAGGACGTCCGAGCGCGAGGTTGACGTCGGCGGCCGCCGCCTGCGCGGTCGGGCCGGCGGCCTGGGCGGCGGAGGCGAAGGGCAGCGGTAACAGCCCGACCGTCATGAGCCCGGCCAGAACGGCGCCGGACAGCGACCGTCGGCCAAGGGGTCTCCATTGCATGGGGGTCCTCTATTCCGTGGAGGGGGGAACGCGGCAGGAGGGCGGGAGGGAACAGCCGTGCACGGCGCTTGAGTGAGTCAGTCAACTTCTTGCGGAAACTGCGTCATCAGGTTTCTAGTGTGTCTCCGCTTTGTCAACGGCTCGTAATGTCACGGCAGTTGCGGACGAGTGCCGCTTGCACGGCCTGCTCTCCGCTTGCGTTCACCGGTCGGCACTCGAAGAGCCCGTTGGACGGGGTCGATCCCTCTCGCACCCGCGGCGGTGGGACGCCGCCCGCTCGCGGAGCTTCACAACGAGAGCAAATTATTGAGCAACTTTACGTAAGATCGCAGGTGTTGATCGGCACGGGACCTTCCCCGGCAGTGCGGCCCGCACCCTGGACTACGTGTGCGTCCCGTGCGAGCATCAGCGGCCGTCAAGTGATCGGTTCACTGCCTGACCGCATCGATCTCCCTGCCGGCAGGTAAGGGGGTCTTCCCTCTCGAAGGAGACCCCTGTGTCTGCCGTCCGTCATGCCGACCAGCCCGCGCGGTGGCCGCTCTACCTGCGCGCGGTCGTGGACATCGCCTTTCCCACCCACACCGTCCGCGTCGCGCCGGGCCCCGTCCCGCACGGCCTGACGGGTCTGCCCCACCCGCTCCCCGGCGCACGGACGATCCACATCATCACCGCCTGCAACCCCGCCGGCAGGGCGACGCCGGCGCGGGCCGGCCTCCGGGCGCAGCACGACCTCTTGGCGCTTCTGCACGCCGCCGGCCTGCCGTGGTGGCCCGCCGTGGGCGGTGACCGGGCCGGCACGCACTGCGAGATCAGCGCGGCCGTCACCGGACTGACCGACGCCCGGGCCCGCGCCCTGGGCCGGCGCTTCGGTCAGGACGCCGTCTTCGCCTGGTCGCCTGCCTCGTGGCGGCTGCTGGCCTGCGCGCCCGCAGCGCACGACGCCGCCACCGCCGACTGGCACGCGACGCTCCTGACCGGACCGGCGAAAGCGTTCAAATCCGGTGGCGGACTCGCGCCGCCGTGGTTCAGCATGTGGGGCACGGGTGATCAGCCCGCGCGAAGGACGTGGGCGTCCACGGTGCTTCGCCGATCCCGCGAGTGAGGAACACGCTTGCCCTACACCGTCCGCGAGTACACCCCCGCCGACGAGACGTCCTGGCTGCGCTGCCGGGTCGTGTCCTTCCTGGGGACGGCCTACTTCGACAACGTCCAGCCCTCGAAGTCCCCGTCCCCGGTGCCCGGGCTCGACCTGATCGTGGTGGACGGTGACGGCTCCGTCGTGGGGATCATGGACACCACCGTCGAAGGCGAGTCGGCGACCATCAACACCGTGGCCATCCACCCCGACCACCGGCGCCGGGGGCTCGCGGGGAGGCTGCTCGAACCGACTCGCGACCGGGCCCGCCGGGCCGGTGCCTCGACCCTGGACGCATGGACCCGGGATGACGAGGACACCCTGCGCTGGTACCGGGCGATGGGTTTCGCCGAGAGCGACCACTACCTGCACGTCTACGCCAGCCACTCCGCCGACACCGGGGAGCCTGACCGCGCCATCGGCGGACGCCGCCCCGGCCTGCTCCCGATGGCCTCCTTCTCGCACGCGCGACTCGCCGACGCCGTGGACATGCGCGACGACTTCACCCGGGTCCACGTGTGCCGGCGCTTCTCGATGCCGCTGTGACGGCCGGCGGGCCGGTCCCGCGCAGGGGCGTCGCGGCTCAGCGGCCCGCGAGCGCAGCGGGCCGCCCGCGGGTGATCCCTCGCGCACATGTGCTCGTGGAGGCCGGGGCGCACCGCGACCTAGAGTTTTGTCGTGGCCGCCCTTTCGGAGGGCGGTCGCCGGCGGGGCATGGTTCGGTTCGGCGTCGAAGGGGGCCGCTCGTGGCCAGTGCGTTTCAGGAGCGCAAGCTCAAGGGGATGTTCGACGCGTTCGACGCGGACAGCGACGGCTATCTGCGCGAGGAGGACTTCAGGGCGCTGGTCGCCCGCTGGAGCCGGCTGCCGCGAGTGGGCCCCGGCACGGAGCTGCGGGAGCGGGTGGAGACGCTTCTGATGGGGTGGTGGGCAGCGCTCCTGGAAGTCGGGGACGCGGGCGGCGACGGCGCCGTCGACATGGGGGAACTGCTGTCGCTCGTCGAGAGGTTGCCCGCGATGATCGCGGACGTCACCGCCACCGCGGACACCGTCTTCGACGCCGTGGACGCCAATGGCGACGGCCGCATCTCCCCGGAGGAACACCGCAGGCTCGTCGAGACCTGGAGCGGGCGGCCCGTGGAGATGACGGGCATCTTCGAACTGCTCGACCTGAACGGCGACGGCCACCTCAGCCGCGAGGAGTTCGCGCTGCTCTGGCGTCAGTACTGGATCAGCGACGACCCGGTGGAGCCCGGCAACTGGCTCTGCGGCCGGATTCCGGCCGCCTAGATGATCGATTCCAAGGGTTAGTGGTCGTAGGCGGTCAGGGAGCGCAGGGTGGGCTGGCCGGTGTGGTGGTTGTGCCAGATCGCGGCGGTCAGGGC